>JBDHDY010000118.1:0-8426 GCA_039591275.1 Gemmatimonadota bacterium
GGGGTTTCGGGCGTCGCTTCCCGTTCTCGGTTGACTACACCGATCTTGAGTGGGGTCCCGACGATCTCCTCGGCGATTGTGCGAATGGCAAGGGTCTTCCCGGTTCCGGTGCCCGCCACAATACCGAACCCACGTGCACCTCGGGCGAGAGCTCTAATCTCATCGCCGTGTTCGCGCTCGAGCACAGTTTCAATGTGCAGAGTCATGGCAAGCTCTATTGTCTCGCACGCGGCTCGTGTCGGTGCGATGACGATGATCCTGCCGCTGGGAGGCTCAGCCGCCCGGAAGGCGTCTTTATCCGGTGGCAGATAGTGGTCACGAATTCCGGATTGGGAAGTCACTGCGTAGAGAATATCTCGGTCACGTGGCCCGTCGGCTGGGAGGCCGAGGTCATTCGCCCAGGGAGATGCCTAAGTCGCGGGCGGTGTTTATGGTATCACCGTCCAACGGTACGAGCTTGGGCTTGGCCAGTGCCTCATCGAGTGGAACTGTGCTTACGGAAGGCGGTGTGTAGGCAACCATTTCACCGAAGCGTTCCTTTTCGACCGCCCGGATAGCCTGTGCTCCGAACCTCAACGCAAGCAGACGATCGAACGTCGTGGGCGACCCGCCACGCTGGAGGTGCCCTAGCGTCACCGTCCGCGTTTCCTTACCGGTGTGCTGCTGAATGGCTGCTGCGACATCCTCGCCGACTCCTCCCAAACGCTCCTCTGCTCCCGCTTGCGCTTCAGCCCTTACCGTCATGTCGCCTTCCTTGGCCCGTGCCCCTTCGGCGACAACGACAATGCTGAAGTGGCGGCCTGCCGCCTCCCTACGGCGAATCTGGTCGCACACCTTTTGAATATCGTATGGGATCTCGGGAATCAGAATGACGTCGGCTCCACCCGCAATCCCCGAGTTCAAGGCAATCCATCCCGCGTATCTGCCCATCACCTCCACCACCATTACCCTTTCGTGACTCTCCGCGGTCGAGTGGATCTTGCCGATTGCATCCGTCGCCGTCGTGACGGCCGTATCGAAGCCGAAAGTGACGAGCGTTCCGCCTACGTCGTTGTCGATTGTCTTCGGGACGCCTACTACCGGCAAGCCGAGCTTGCATAACTCGAGAGCGATCCGCAGGCTTCCGTCACCGCCTACGGCAATCAGCGCGTCCAGCTCCAAGAAGCGAAAGGCCTCCAACATTTCACTCGACCGATCCTCTTCCACCCAGTTACCGTCGAGTTGAAGTCTGGGCCACTTGAAAGGGTTCCCCCGGTTAGTCGTGCCGAGGATGGTGCCTCCGCGATGGGTGATCCCTCTGACATCGTCCGCAGAGAGGGGAACGACACGCGCGTCTCCCAGCAACCCTCCAAACCCGCGCCGAACGCCCACGATCTCCCACCCACGTTGCAGCGCCGACAAGACAGCGCCGCGGATCACGCCATTGAGTCCCGGCGCATCCCCTCCACCAGTCGAGATCGCAACGCGCATGTGTGTATACCCTCGCCTAAGCGTGGGCCTTCCACTCACGGATCAGCCCGACCACCTCACCAGGCTCGGCGTGCCTTCCTAGGCTCTCCTTGGAAAATACAAGCTTGCCGTCAACCGTCACTTCGAACAGGCCACCAGATGCTTCGACCAGCTCCACCTGCGCATCCGGGTAGTTAGCCGTGATCTCGGCCGCCAGACTGGCGGCCCTCGGTTCGTAGTTTCAGACGACGCAATATTGGATAGCAACCTTCATTCGAACCTCGCTGGATCTGAATCTCGCAACCCGCCTCGCTCTAGGCCTGCATAATAAGTGGATGACGCTCGCGGCCGCCACTGAGCCTCCGTGGCGCCGACCGCCCCCGGGATAGCCTCAAAGGAATGAGATCGACTGGAAAATTTGCCCCAGTTTAACTATATGAATGATCGTTAATTTGGCTCTTCAACGACTTTTTGCCGCTCCGGTGAGACGCTGAGGAATCGTGACTGACGCTCCCAAATGGACAAGCGGCTTTCGGATGCATTGGGTGGTTCAAATCGCCGCCCTGGTGTTCTTTCTCGCCGCCGTCACGCAATTGGTCGACAGGACTGGTCCCGAACAAGGAAACTTCGCACTCGAACTGACGCTTCTGGTCGCAGCGGGGGCAATCACCAGGCGCTTTGGAGTAGAGCTCCCCGGCAACGGTTTTGCCTCCTTCTCGACGGCGGTCGTGCTTACGGCATTGCTGCTACGGAGTTGGCCGTTCGCCGTGCTGGTTTCTGTCTTCACTCTCCTTGTCGGCGATCTGCTGCTACGTCGCGGTCGAATGCGGGCTGTCATACTAGATCTGAGCTACCAGGTCGCAGGAACAGGCATCGCAGGACTCATCTACGCAGAGGCGGGCGGCGGCGTCCGCGCTGATGCCCTAAGCATCGATAACCTCGGGCCGCTGCTGCTAGCGATCTTCCTGATACCCATCCTGTCCAGAACGGCACAACTCTTCGGACCGATATTGTCAGGCGGATTCGTGCGGGCGAGCGCGCTGGTTGCCTTGAACTGGGAGGCAATCACTTCGGCATTCTCCGCCGGGCTGGCCCTAGGCTGGTTGGCACTCATCGTGTTGGACACCTCAGCGATGGCCGCCCTCGCTCTTTCCGCTGGACTGTTGACGATTTTGGTTCTGCTACACCGCCTTGTCTTCTTGGGGGCGCAGGCGGATAAGCATCGCCTGGTCCAGGGGTTGGTAAGTGCGACCGGGGCAGGTGCCAGCATTCGCGACAAGTTCCCGGGCATTCAAGAGGCAACGCGGCGAATCGTGCCATGGGACGAGATGGGCATCGGATCTTACGATAGGGCTCGCAACGAGATTGAGATCCTCGTTGACACTTCCACCAACGAACGACTTCGATTTCGAGCTAGCACTGGTCTCACCGGTGAGGCTATCCGATCTCGCAAGCCAGTCGTTTCCAGCAGCCTCATGGTGCGGGAAGTCTTCCTACCCGAAGGAGAACAAGCCGCGTCAGAGATTCTGATCCCTCTATTCCAGGGGGAGGAACTCATAGGGGCGTGGAGCCTGCGTCACTCAGGTGTCTCGACCTATGGCCAAGTCGATGCCGAACTCCTCAACTTCGCGGCACCGCATGTAGCAATGGCGATCGCGACCCACAGCTCGGTGGCGCCCGTAGCCAAATCATTAGGGCGAGCTGTACAGTCGATCCATCAGTTCGAAGAGACATGTCGCGGAGTTGGCGAAGCTCTGGACGAGGCAGCAGCAAACGCTCACCGGGTTCGTGAGGAAGCGGAGCAGACCCGGCAGCGCGTAGCCGTGGCCGCGCGGAATATCGGTGAGCTGCTCGAGGGGCTGGAAAACACGGTTCAAGCGGGCAAGCGGGCACAGGACACTGCAGGCGCGGTTGCGCGCACGGCCACCGAACTTCAGGAGTCAAACTCCAAGGCCGTTGACCAAATGCGTCGGCTGAGCGCCACCATCGAGCGCGGAGGGTCAGAGATGGGGCTCTTGCGCGACGCCGCGGACAAAGTCGAAGGATTCTCCGACGCCATATCAGCGATCGCCAACCAGACAAACCTCCTTTCGCTCAACGCGACCATCGAAGCGGCTCGAGCCGGCATCCATGGTAAGGGGTTTGGAGTGGTGGCGGATGAGGTTCGCAAGCTTGCCGAAGAAAGCGCAAGAACCGCCCGGAGTATTGGCCGGAACACTCAGCGAACGCGGCGTGTCATCGATAACTCGACTCTTCTTCTCGACGAAATCAGTGAGCGTCTGAGTGAGCTGTCTCAGACATCAGAGCGATGGCGCACGGAGCTGTCAGACATCACTGCCGCTGCCGCTGAAACTCGTCGCGAGGGAGAGAGGATGTGCGATCTGCCGCAGAACAACCTTACTCTCTTCACCCAGGCCAAATCGATCCTGACCGAGGCACAGGCAACCGCAGCGGAGTCCGCTGACGTGGCGGCCCGCCTCGAGACATCTGCCAATGAACAGGCCCGCACCGTCCAGACACTCTTTCGGACCGCCTCTGATCTCGCGGGACTCGCTCAGCATCTCGAACAAAGCACGGGGCTCCTCACCGGAAACGGGGCATCGGAAGAGGATTAGGAGGGCCACCGGAAACCGGTACTCGGTGAGCGCAGGTGACGGTCGTCACTGAGCGGTGCCCCTAATGCATGCAAACTCCTGGGGTTCGTATACTTGGGGAGCAGCTGACCCAGGGAAGAGTCCGGTGTGATCAGCCGCCGGCGGCTGGGTTGCGGACTCAAGCCCGGGCCCGGTCGGAGGGGTTCACTTTGGCTGCAGATGCCCACGCGATACACGCTTGGGCGAGTGGGCTAAGTCAGTATTGTATAAGGAGTTGAGTTAAGATGCGCGCCTCGACATGTCTCAGATCTGTCCGTGCCGCTGTCACTGCCGCTTTGGTGTTGGGAGCAAGCCAAGCCCTCGCAGCTCAAACAGGTGCAGCTAGACAATTGGAGCTTGGCGCCTACGGCACCGTCACCAGATTCACCGGCACCATCCTGGGGCTGGGTAACGAATTCGGCGCTGGGGCACGAATGGGCTACTTCGCCACGCCCATCTTCTCAGTCGAGGCATCGGGCGATTTCACAGAGGCTGCCACCGACCTCACCGCCACCCGCGTCACCGTCGCCCGCCTCGCAGGCACGGTACTCGCCCAATCTCGGGTGGGTGTCTACCTCGGATTGGGTTACGAGCGGCTTTTCTACCGCGGCGGGGACACCTTCGAAGACAGCGGGGTCCATCTGATCTTGGGAGACCGGTTTCCGCTGGGCGGCAGGGCGGCTTTTCGCATTGAAAGTCGGCTCACGTGGGTCCTGGGGTCTGCTCGCAAGATCCCGGGGGACCCCGTTGCGAACCTGAGCGCGAATGCCGGGATATCGATATTCAGCTTCGGAGGACCTACCAGGGATACGGACGGTGACGGAGTCCGCAACGATGCGGACGAGTGTCCCGACACCCCAGCGGGTGCTTTGGTTAACAGCGTAGGATGCCCAAGTGACACCGATGTCGACGGTATCCTGGACGGCCTGGACCAGTGTCCCGACACGCCTCAGGGAGCAACGGTGGATGGCCTCGGCTGTCCCGCTGACGACGACGCCGACGGCGTGCTCAACGGCATCGACCAATGTCCGAACAGCGCACCGGGTGCGCAGGTCAATGAAACTGGCTGCGCTGGCGACGAGGACTCTGACGGCGTACTGGACGGCATCGACCAGTGCCCGAACACGCCGGCAGCCGCCACTGTCGACGAGACGGGGTGTCCATCTGATGAGGACCAGGACGGGGTCTTTGACGGCCTGGATCAATGTCCGGGGACACCAGCTGGCGTAGTGGTGAACGAGTTCGGGTGCACGTCCGACGACGACATGGACGGAGTCCGCAACGAGATTGACCAATGTCCCAATACGCCCCCCAACGTCACGGTCGACGAGGCTGGTTGCCCACCGCGCGATTCTGACAACGACGGTGTCAATGACAGCGTGGATCGTTGCCCGAACACGACACCGGGACGTCAGGTAGACGCCGTTGGGTGTCCGGTGTTGTTCGCTGTCGAAGAGGGAGTCACGCGAGCGCTCGTGCTCCAGGGCGTGAACTTCGCCACGGGCAGCGCCCGACTTACTCCGGCGTCGCACGCAATTCTGGATGAGGTGGCGGCATCCCTGGTTGCCAATTCGGATGTGCGGATCGAGGTCGCCGGCCACACCGACATTACCGGGCGCCGTACAACCAACATTGAACTATCACTGAGGCGGGCGGAGTCGGTGCGGCAGTATCTAGGCCGGCGAGGGGTAGCCCTCGACCGGATGGTGGCCCGTGGGTACGGGCCCGACCAGCCCATTGCCACCAACACCACTCGTGCCGGCCGGGCGCAAAACCGGCGCGTGGAGCTCAGGAGGATCGAGCCCTAGGTCTCGACGGGACAATAGTGAAACGGGCGGCAGAAGCGGTACATTCCCCTTTGGGTGCGTGCCGTGCTTCCCCGCCCGTTTTCACCTCCTGACCGTCTTCTTCGAGGATTCTCCATGTCACTTCGTACCGGGTCCTTTCTCGCTCTGGCCTTCGGTTTTGCAGCGGTGGCGTCGCCGCTCGCAGGACAGGCCATTCCAACACCAGAATCGGTTCTAGGATTTGTACCGGGCACCGAACGTAGGCTCGTCGAGTGGCCGGTTCTCGTGGATTACTACCAGCGGCTAGCCGCGGCCAGCGATCGGGTTGAGTTTCGCGAACTCGGCAAGACGACTTTGGGTGCTCCTTTTGTAGCACTCGTCATATCTGATCCCGCCAACATGGCCCGGTTGGACGAGATTCGAGCCATGAACGCCAAGCTTGCGGACCCGCGAACTCTCACGTCCCAAGCCGAGAAGGATCGCATTGTTAGCGATGGCAAAACGATCGTCTTGATCACGGCGAGTATCCATTCAACGGAAGTGGGAGGCCACTTCTCGCCCGCCATCATCGCGCATCGCCTCGCCAGCGAGTCGACACCTGAAATCCAAAGGATTCTCGCCAACACGGTGCTGCTATTGGTACCATCACTCAATCCCGATGGCGTCACATTGGTAAGCCGATGGTACAATCAGATGCTCGGTACACCGACGGAGGGGACGGGTCTGCCAGAGCTATACCACCACTACGTGGGGCACGACAACAACCGCGACTGGTACGCGTTCACACAGGTTGAGACGCAACTCACCATCGATAGCCTGCACAATTATTGGCACCCACAGATGGTCCACGATATTCACCAGATGGGACAGCAAGGCGCCCGATACTTTCTTCCCCCGTTTCTGGATCCCGTCGAACCGAACGTCGATCCTCTAATCGTTCAAGGATTCAACACACTCGGTACGTACATGGCATGGGAGCTCGCCGGACAGGGTAAGAAGGGCATTGTCGTGAATGCCACTTACGACGCCTGGACGCCGGCGCGGGCCTACCAGCACCATCATGCAGGCGTTCGTGTATTGTCGGAGACGGCAAGCGCGCGGCTTGCCACCTCCATCGACGTGCCATTCGCAGAACTCTCACCCGGACGCAACTTCGACGCGCGAGTAGCGAGCTGGAATTTCAGCGACCCGTGGCCCGGGGGCCGATGGACCCTCGCAAACATCGTAGACTACCAAAGCTCTGGTGCGATGGCGCTGCTCAAGCACGCAGCGGCGGGCCGTCGTGTTTGGCTGTCCAACTTCGCGACTATCGGAGAGCGCGCCGTGCAGGGGTGGGATGAGTGGCCCTACGCCTTCGTGATACCACAGACTCAGCGGGATGATGTCGGGCTCAACACGATGCTCGGCATACTCCATCGTGGCATGGTTGAAACCCGCACCGCGGAGGCAACGTTCTCCGCAAACGGTCGTCAGTACCCAGCAGGGACCTATGTCGTGGTGCTCCGCCAGCCCTATGCATCATTCGCCAAGGCCCTGCTCGAACGGCAGCAGTACCCTGACCTCCGCCTCTATCCAGGTGGTCCTCCGCGACCGCCGTACGACGTCACAGCACACACACTGCCGTTGCTAATGGGAGTCGAGGTCACCACGGTGCAGGACAGCATCGCCGTCCCTCTCTCGGAGCCCGTGACACCTCCTACTCCTCAGTACCGCTATGAGGGCCTTACTGGAGAAAACGGCCAACCGCGCACCGCACTTTACAAATCCTATGACGCTTCCATGGACGAGGGGTGGACGCGCTGGATCTTCGATACGTGGAATATTCCGTATGAGTCCCTCGTAGACTCTGTAGCGCGAGCAGGAAACCTGCGTGAGCGCTACGACGCCATCATCATTCCTGACATGTCACCGCGCGACATCACGGCCGGCCTCTCCGCGGACGACTATCCGTCTCAGTTCGCGGGAGGCCTGGGCGCGGCTGGCGTGCAAGCCATCACAGCGTTCGTCGAGGAGGGTGGCACACTCGTTGTGTTGAACGGAGCTTCCCGTTTCGCCACCGAGACGTTCGATCTCCCGATCCGCGATGCGGTAGAAGGTCTCGATGCGCAGGAGTTCTATGCTCCCGGAACCCTCTTTAACATGGAGCTGGATACCAATCACCCCCTCGCGCACAACATGCCCGAGGAGGTTGCTGCGTGGTTTCAGAGAAGCCCCGCATTCGAAGTCACGGACACTCGCGGCGTGAGCGTTGTCGGCCGTTACTCGGCAGATCCCGACGACGTGTTGCTTTCCGGCTGGGTCCTGCATCCGGAGCGTGTTGCGGGTAAAGCCGCCCTGGTCGAGGTAAGCGTCGGCCGCGGTCGCGTCATACTCTTCGGATTCCGGCCACAGTATCGTGGACAGAGCATTGCGACGTATCCGCTCTTCTTCAACGCACTCATGGCCGGGCGCCGAGTAAGTAGTAGGTAGCCGTACTGAAGATGAGATCGCTCCGTCTTTTCGCGTGCCTCATTGCGGGCCCGACCGTGACCATCGCGGCGCGGGCTCAAGAAGCCGA
>JBDHDY010000119.1:0-8618 GCA_039591275.1 Gemmatimonadota bacterium
ATGTCGAGTCGCGCTGCCGTGTCAGGGTGGATTTCGACCCACGAACTCCACGCAATTTTCGAGACAGGATCGGGAAGCTCCTGGAGCCACGGGCGATTGGCACCCCGTCCGTCGAATAGGGCGGGCGACGGGTAGGCGATTAGCGCAAGGTCAGCGCCGGCCCCCGACCAGCCGGTGACGGAGACCTGTGATGCGGTTCCGGCGACGCGCACCGTACGGGTGGGGGCCTCCTGCCACACGCCTCCCGTGCGAAGGGATTCGATCCAGAAATCCTCGAACACGGAGCCGTCCCGTACCTGCCTCGAACACGGAGCCGTCCCGTACCTGCCGCTGAATCTGCTGCCAGCGCTGCCGAAGGTATTCCTTATAGTTAGCGGCCGAGAGTTGCCGAGGTGGGCCGTCCTCCGCCATGGCAGCCAGCTGCAGGAGCACGTCACCTGTCTGACCGGTATCGAAAATGGCCTGCATCACCGGCTGCTGCAGCAGATGTGTCCCGGTCAGCGGCTCGAAGTCGTTCCATTGCTCCAAGGGGTCGTGATCCGGAAGGATGAGGTCTGCCTGCATCGAGGTCTCATCCATGAACCTCGAAAAGCTGACCTTGAACCCGGCCTGGCCCATGGCTTCGGCGAAGCCGGCGCCCTGCGGTGATGCGTAAACCGGGTTGGCGCCGTGTAAGAAAAGCACACCGACTCGTCCGTCACGCATCGCGCTCTCGAGATCCACCAAGCCACGGTACGTGGAGCCAGCCGCCGCGTTGCGATCCGGGCCAAACACGACAGTCTGGCCTACGTTTCCGGCAACATAGTTCAAGATGTGAACGGCCGATGCCGTAGCATGAGCGTTGTCATGCTGCGCCCCCATCCCACCAGCGACAGCGAGGCTTGGCGCTGCGGCGAACTCTTCCGCCAGCCGCCGAATCGTTTCGGCTGCCACCCCACAACGTTCGGCCACCGTCTCCGGCTCGAACTGGCCCAACAGGGCACGAACACGCGAGCTCTCCCGTGGCGCATTCTGACCGTGGTCGCGGAGCACAACGTTGGCGAGGGCCATCGCCAGCAGGCCCTCTGTCCCCGGGGTGGGCGCGATCCACTCGTCGGCGCTGATGGCGGTCATGCCCATGCGGGGATCGACATGCACGTAGCGACCCATCTGCCCATCGGCAAACCCATGACTGGTAGCGAAATCGCGGGCGTGTTGGACCGGGTTCAACCACGTTTCGAGGAAGTCCGTGCCAAACGAGAGGACGAACTCGGCATCAGCGAACCGGTACTCCGGCACAGCGTCCACCCCGAAGATCTGGCGGCTCGCATAGCGCAGCGCTTCGTAACCGAACGGCTCGTAAACCACTCGCCCGCGGGAGCCCAAGGCTGCAAGCCACTCATTCACCAGGAGATCGAACGAGCCAGCTTCGTTACCCGTGAGAAACCACACGCGATCACCGTCAACACCAGATAGCTCCTGAACCACCCGGGCGAGTGCTTCGTCCCAGGCGATTGGCTCGAACTCGCCATTGGCTGTGCGAGCCATGGGCCCACGAAGGCGGTCGGGGTTGTACAGCCCCTGCAACGACGCCTGACCGCGGGCGCACAATGCGCCCCCGTTGATCGGGCTGTCTGGATTCCCTTCCACTTTGATGGCGCGACCCTCGCGGACCTTGACGTGCAGACCGCAACCAGCAGGACACTCCCGACACGTGGTCGCGTAATACGTCGGCACACCCGGAATTTGGTAGTCGGGGGGTACGAGATACGGGATGAATTTTTCGGCGGTGTCGGGGGAACACCCGGAAAGAGCCGTGGCTCCTCCGCCGGTGACGCCGAGGACTTTGAGAAACCGCCTACGGTCCATCTCTTTGGCCATCAACCCTCCGCCCTAGTAATGGCAGGCCGTGCAGTCAGTGGTTGCCTCTTCCTCCAGGTGGCAATCGAGACACCATCCCATCTTGAGAGAGGCAAACTGATAGACTTGCGGCATCTCTTCGATGGGGCCATGGCAGTCCTGGCACTCCATCTCGGCGTCGGACATCACATGTCGCATGTGCGGGAAGCGGACGAAGGGGGGGAGCTTATGCACTTCGACCCACTGCACCACTGTGTCAGCGGCCGCGGCTTCCCGCAGCTTTTGGACTTCGGAGTTTGCCGCACCGGCGATGAGATGACACCCCATGCAGCTCGACATCGTTGGAAGGCCGGGACTCGAACTCACTTCGGCAGCGAAGTGGCAATACAGGCAATCCATCTCGTACTGCCCGGCGTGAACATCGTGGCGATAGAAAATCGGCTGGACCGGCCCCCTTAGCGATGCGGTGTCCACATCAACCGGCACCTCGACGGGGCCGATCGATGTCTGGCCGGTCTGTTGCGCGGGAAGAACGCGGGCGATGGCGTAGACGAGGACGCCGCCAAGCACAGCAACGGTCAATACCTTCACTGCTGGCAAGATAAGCTTCCTCATTCACTCACCTTCGCGAGGGTTGTGGCCGTTCAAACGGCGTCCGCAACCCAGCGGTTGCATTGATCATGATGAACCGATTGTGAGCGACTTAAGCAGCTCTGATCCAGCCGCAGGAAAGGCAGCTAATGAAAAAATCACACGCGCGGCCGCGGCCGCCACCAAAGATACTCGAAACCAGGGGCAGCACAACTGCGGTCTCCACTGGCCAGCGAGCGCTCTTTTCGACCTCACTGATGCTTCCGTAGCGACTATCTTGCAACCTACGAGTCGGCCAGGGACGATTGTCCGAGAGAGACGATCGACCTGATCAACCGATGGACTTCAACCGCATACGGCGTCGCGTAACGGCTACAGATCGCATGCGGGGGAGGTCCCGTTTTGAATTCTCGGGTCGTCACAAGCGCGCCAGCGGGAGCAGCGCAAGCCGTCACGTCGAACTGTTAGTCTTGTAACGGTGGGTTCTGACCCCGTGTTGGCTCGGGAAGAGCGTCAGAGGGATGGGAGCCTGCAACTCGGGCCGCCTCGCGGCGCACGTCTGGGGAGGGATCCTCCTGGGCGCCGCGGCCGATGCGGTCGGCCACCATCCCACCCCGGATGGCGGCTACATCTACGACGGCCAGCCGAACTGCTTCGTCGTCATGGCGCATCGCACCCTCGAGCCAGCGGGTGATCAAATCAGCAGGCCTCTGGCTCTCGCGCAGCGCCGCGACTAGAGCGTGAACCACAGTCGGGTCGTCGTCACGAGCCAAAGCGTCACCTCCGTCGGCGGTGAGGGCGCCAGTCCGGTCAGCCAGGAGCACGGCCTCGGCGCTCCTTTCTTCCCTGGCGAACTGCGTCAATGTGGGTCCGACATTCGGCAGCGTTGCCAGAGCCTGCTCGATGCGCACCTGAGCCTGTTCGTCGCCCGTCGCCCAACTCGTCGCGAGAACCTCAACGACTCCGGCTTCCACCCCTAGGCGCTCGAGGACTTCGAGCACCGGCAAACGCGTTGCGGCGTCCGGATCTCCTTGGACTCGCTCGTCGAGCACAGCGATCCCCTCCACCAGCGCGGACCAATCCCTCCGTTCCGCAGCCGCGAGCAGCATCCGCTCGACATTAGATGCACCGGTGGTGACTGTGGTCAGATCGTCCGCGCCCTTCAATGAGCCAAAACCCGATTCGGTCGTGTCCACCTGCATGGTTTTGCGGGAGTGCCGGCCTTCACGGGGCATGTGCTGAAATGTCACACCACCCGAAAGACGCAGGCTCCGCCTGCCGTACGCACGTTCGAGCGCACGCGCGAATTCGCCCGCACCTGCGAATCGGTCTTTGGGATTCTTGGCCAGCGCCTGCAGGAGAACATCCTCCAGCCGATCGGAGACATCAGCGCGACGTTTGCCCACTGGTGGTGGTGGTGTGCGGACGTGGTGAGCGAAGACGGCATCCGGCGTTGAGGCGGTGAACGGAGGCTCACCGGCAAGCATTTCGTATACGACGACGCCAAGACTGTAGACGTCGGTGCGGTAGTCGATGTCTACCTCGCCCGCCGCTTGTTCCGGAGATACGTAATACGGAGTCCCCACCACAACGCCCGACCCGGTAATCGTAGAGTGAGCAGCCACGGCTTTGGCAATGCCGAAATCCGTCAACAGGCTCCGTCCACTGGCGGCATCGAGCAAGATGTTGTCCGGTTTGACGTCGCGGTGAATCACTCCGGCACCGTGAGCGAAGTCGAGAGCTCCAGCGATGTCGCGAACAATGCCCACGATCACGTCGAGCGGTAACTCGCCCTCGCGTTCAATCCGCTCCGCCAACGCTTCCCCTTCCACCAGCGGCATCACGTAGCAGGGGACGTGGCCTTCCCCACCCACAAAGAAGATAGGAACGATGTTGGGATGATTGAGTCGGGCCGCCGTCACCGCCTCGCGACGAAATCGCTCGGCCAGCTCAGCGTCGCCGAGTAAGGAAGGCTTCAAGACTTTCGCAGCCAGATCTCGGTTGAGACGCGTGTCGTGGACCCGAAAGATGACCGCGGCCCCACCACGCCCGATATGCTCTTCCACGCGGTATTGGGATCCCAGAGCACGTTCTACCTGTTCGGCCAACGCAGCGGTTCGCTCGGCGGTGGTCTTGCCACCGATGCGCGCTCCACAATGAGGGCAGCGTACGGCGAAGTCACGCAGACTCTTGCCGCACTCGCGACAGACTCTACTGCTCACGAGCAACTCCCCAAACAGAATCGCCCCCGCATGCAGACACGATGATGAGTCCTCCCCCTCTCTCGCTTTGTTCTCCTCCCCCTCCCCCCTCCCCCCCCGCCTCTCAAGATACCCTCTAGCCGATCTCGCACACCAACTTCGCTGTGGGTCCAAGAACGGGTTCGAAGGACCCTTGAGGCACAGCCATCGTACCCAGGGCGTCCATTGGGAGATTCACCAGGTCCACACCGGCCTCGTACCACCGCTCGCTGGGCTCCAGATCCGATGGAAAGACGAACCCTGAATGCCCTGCAACGGCGAGGGAAGCCTGCGCCCCAAGCCCGGTCTCGGGCATGGTCCCCATCCAAAGCCGCACCCCGCACTCGACGCCCCTGGCGTACACCCTACATGTCTCCTCCAGCCCACCAAGCCGCTGGACCTTGAGATTCCATATCATTGGGCCGCCCATCGCGATGACTTGCCGCGCCACATCATCCGATACCAGTGATTCGTCGAGACAGACCGGAGTGGCCGCGACTCGATTCCATTCCGTAGCATCCCACAACGCGTCGGTGGCGAACGGCTGCTCGATGAACAGCAAACCCAGCGTGTCGATATCCCGCAGGACGGCTCCGTCGCGCTCCGCATCGTACGCGCCGTTCGCATCCACCCACAGCGGGAGCGTCTTGCCGAACTCCGCAAACACGTCGTGGGCCACCTCGACCGCCGCGAGATCCCAACCCGGTCGCACTTTGAGCTTGACTCTCCGGTAGCCACGCTCGAGGGCCATCCGGATCTCACGCTTGAGCTTCCCTTTGTCCCCATCCGCAGGGATACCCAGGGCCACCCCGCACTCGATCCGTGGCCTGCGCCGTCGACCATGCTCAGGAACTCCCAGCTCGTCCAAACGGCTGCTCACCGTCTCAGCAAGGCTGACGCCCAAGCGTCTGGCTCTGAGATCCCACCAGGCTGTCTCGGCGCCTGCCCGGGCCATGCGGTTGCCCCGCACGCTCTCACCCAACAGTTCCTGCATCGCTTCGGGCCTCGAGACTGGTTGCTCCAGCACACGGGGGAGTAAAATGTCCTCGAGGCATGCTCTCGCCGAGGCCGTCGTTTCGGCCGAATAGAATGGCGCTTCGAACGGAGCAGATTCGCCATGTCCTCGCAATCCCCCCCGAGCCTCCAACTCCACGATGAGCGAGCGTCGCTCGGTGAGGGCCCCGCCACTGATGACAAAGGGGGTTTTTAGTGGCAGCGCCACCTCATAAACCCGAGCACGTCGGATCACCAGTTCATCCACCGGTGACCTCGAGGTCAGCCATCTGTGTTGCCGAGGTCATTCACCCGCGGCCGCACCGTCAACCACCTGCGCTTTCCACGACGTCGCGAAACCGAATGACTTCAGCGACCTCGGCCACGGCGCCCGCTTCGTGCAGATGCCACATCCACGGCACTAGTCCCTGGGACGGGTGGAGCAGCAACGTGTGCAACGCCCGCGCGCTCCGCGGTCCACCATCGGCCGTGTACTCCGAATGGGGAAGCTGGAAGAACGTGTGGAGCTGACCGTTCTCACATCCCCGCAGAGCATACTCGAGCATCATTCGCCCGGAACAGATGTTACCGGTCGCCGACAGCGAGGGTAGCACGAGGCCCGTCTCGCGTGCTCGGTCGAGCACACGAAGGTTTCGGTCACTCAGATCCCATCCTCCATAGGCCACGCCCAGGTCCGCATCGAACAAGCGGTTGAAGACGACGAGGTAGGCAACCTTCGTCACCTCTTGTTCGCAAAGCACCCTCAGCATCTCGACTTGAAAAGCGTCGTCGGCGAGAGCGTTCATGACCTTGACACCCAGCCGCACTCGTCCCGCGGCTGCGCCGTCAACGAGCTCCGGGACCTCTCGGAGCCAGATCAGAACCTGATCGCGCGCCTGGGCCCTAGCATCACCCGCGAGTGTCGGGCTGAAGTCCTTTTCCATTAACATCGGCCCGCTCCCTCCCGCCCGGTCCCAGGTCTCCAGCAGCCTGGAGGTGGTGTGAGCGTACTCCTCTACGCTAAACGCTTCGCCGCTGTCAGGCAGGTGGAACTTCACCGAGGGAATGACCGGAACATCCCGCCGAGCGCCGGCCCTGAGCGATTCTTCGAAGAACGCCAGATATTCATCGAGCGACCCGGGCCACCCGCGACCTTTCCAGGTGACTGTCCACCCTTCACGGCCGGAGAGGCTCATGCGCCGCTCAACGCGCATCTTGGTTTCCTCACTCGCCCATTCGTTCATGGAGCGGCTACCGCTAGGATTTTCAGCAATGACAGTTTTCAGAACGATGAACGCCAACCCGGATTCAACATCGTCGACCACCTGGGAGAATTTGCAGGAGAGCTGGCCGGACCCCTTGCCGAACGGGTGCGCGATCGTCACGCCGGCGTAACGGGTTGAGAGATCTACCCGAAGTTCCTCCCGCACAATCGCAGCCAGGTCCGGCGGCGGATGATTTCGAGTGATCGCGCGAACGCGATCGAGATTCCGTCGCCTTTCCTCGGAAAACGAAGGTACCTCAGGAAGGGCTGTCACACGGTGCGTAGCGCCTTCACGGCCGCGAACACTCGTTCACGGTCCCCTGCAGGCAGCGGCGGCTGCAGGGGATCAAACGCTACGCGCGGTAACGCTCCATCGGCTTCGAGGGCCCACAACATCCTTTGGACGTAGCCTGCCATGGGTGCCACGAACGTCGCCTGTGCAAAAGCATCAATCGCTCCCGCGGCTGCCAAGTACCGCGACCAGTCTTTGGCGTCCCATGCCTCGAACAATGCCGCAGAGCGGTCGGTGCACGCCGCAGCGATACCGATCAGTGCCGCCTCTGCGCCAAGCGCGATCGTGTAACCCAAGAAGCGATCTTCGCCGCTGACGAGCATAGCGTCGGGGACATTGGCAACCACGCGGGCGAGATCCTGAAACGTCATCACACTATCGAGGGTGGCTACCTTGATTCCCAACATCCCTTCGATCACCAGGAGGCGCTCGAGCAGCTCTGGGGTGTAGCGAATGCCTCCCGCCTGCCGATACAGGAAGAATGCGATTGTCGGCAGGCCCACCGAGCACACCGCCCGGTGATATTCCACGATGCGGTCCTCCTCGTCGGCAAGCCCCATCAACGCCGTGGGAGGGTGGACCAGAACCCCACTCGCTCCACCCTGGGCTGCGACCTGGGTAAGACGCACGGCTTCCCGCATCACCAATTCGGTCCGTGCGGCCGGGTCGGCCGGCAAAGCGACGGTTTCAGGAACTCCCACCCCCGCAATCACCGGGATGTCCCCAACCCCACCGCACCAAGCATCGAGAACCTGTTGCCGTTGCTCTTCGGAGAGGTGCATGCCGCGGCCGGTGTGCGACCAGACAGCCACGCCACCAACCGGTTGCTTGGCCATCCATCGCACGTAAGCACTCTGCAGCTCTTCGTCGAGCCGCCCTTCAGCGTCAAAGGGGACTGGCACCGCTGGTGTGACGCGCCGACGCAGCCGTACTGCCAGCGACATGGATGTCAGTGGTTCACCCATCTGTGAAGATTGTCTCCCTCGATCATCCTTCGTTGTGCGGCTGGCAGGGATGCAAGATCAAGTTTGGCGAAAACCGCATCCGGAATGCGAAGTGGCATGCCCGTGCCCAGCGTGAATCGCTCGATGCCTACTGATTGTACGAGCGCGGGGAGCTCGTTACTCGGCGGCCCCCATAACCACGAGATGTCCCACAAGACTCGAAGCGCCTCTTCAGGCGTCAGCCCGAAGTGCACCTCCTCAATAAACTCCCGCCCGGCATGAGTAACGAGCAGTCTGACGTTGGGGCCGACGCGCGCGAGCGCTCGTACCGTGGATGGCGGAAGATCGACAGCACGATCGAGGGGGTGGCGTTGTCGAGCATCCTCGAAGCGGACCGTCAGTAACACGGCGAGGCGGTTGTCCGCCGCTGCGGCCACCCCCTTGCGCATTTCGCT
>JBDHDY010000120.1:0-14017 GCA_039591275.1 Gemmatimonadota bacterium
CTTCATCGGCACGCTGGTCCCGCACGTCTCGTGGCGTGTATTCGCTTTTGGTGGTGTTGCGACGGCTGCCACGATCGGACTCGTCGGCGTCCTCCCCGCAATCCGTGCGTCGAACGTTGACGTGAGCGGTCCGCTGAAGGATACCGCGGGAACGACAACAGCGCGCACCCGCCGCCGTTACAGCGCGCTGGTGATGGTCCAGATGGCGGCAGCCACTGTGCTCCTCATGGGAGCAGGAGTGCTGATCAAAGCCGCAGAACGCGTCGGCTGCTGACGGCATCCGTTCGCGTTTCTCGAGATACCCAGGTGGACTTTCACGATCTCCTCCGCCGTGTGCAGAGCGTGGATGGCGTTCGGACCGCCGCGCTCATGACCTGGCAAGCACCGGAGGGTTTTACGGTGACGTCCGACCTAGCTACGGGTGTTGGAGACAACCAAGTGTTTCAGGGGCGCTACGCGGCCGTGAGCGCGGACTTTCTCCGTACGCTGGGCATTCCCATCGTGGCCGGTCGGGACTTCAGTGACGGCGACGGTGCGGCGGCGGGAGCGGTGATCGTTTCCCGAGAAGCCGCACGGCGCTTGTGGCCGGGCATGGATGATCCAGTGGGCCGGCGCGTTAAGCTGGGACGGCCGGGCTCGCCGGGGCCGTGGCTCCCGGTGGTAGGTGTGACGCGCAACGTGGCGATGGACTTCGAGCGAGATCCCGATTTGCAACCCGAGCCTCCCATCTATGTCGTACTGCGGGATCCCGCCGGGCGTTTTCCGTGGATCGTGGCCCGGGTGACGCGAGACGAAGCGCAGGTGGCCATTCAACTGCGCCGAATCATTCGGGACGCGGCGCCCGGCGCGGCTGTAGCCGTGTACCCGTGGAGCAGAGGGTTCGATGACATCGTGAGTGCCCGCCGGTTCGTGGCTGGCTTGTTCACCCTCTTTGCTTTCTGCGCGCTCGCGTTGGCAGCGGTGGGACTCTACGGCGTCTTGCTGTATGCGGTGAGTCGCCGCATGCGCGAATTTGGCGTCCGCATCGCACTCGGAGCGCGGTCGCGCGATCTGCTCAAGATGGTAGTGCACGACGGCTTCGTGATGGTTTTGGCTGGAACCGGCGTCGGAGCGTTCCTCGCCATGTGGGGAGCCCAACTCCTCGGTCGCTGGCTCTACAATGTGAACCCGACCGACGTCGTGGCACTGGTGGCCGCCGAAACGGTGCTCTTCGCCGTAGCCCTTGTAGCATGTCTGGTGCCCGGGCTTAAGGCCATGCGTGCAGATCCCATCGAGGTGCTCCGCGCGACTTGAGGGGTTGTGGGTTCTGACAATTCGCAGAAGGCCGGTTGGCCAATCGCCAATCGCCAATCGCCAATCGCCAATCGCCAATCGCTGACCCCCCTCCGTTCCAACAGAACGCCCGTTTCCCGCCTCTAACTGAAAAGGACAGTGAGTAGACATCCCGACGAGTATTGGAGGACCAATGCGTGCCCTCGTCATCGCCGCCCTAGCCACCGCCATCCCGGTGGCCTGGGCCGCAGCTCTCAGCAGAAGCGCCATTGGGAGGCCGGATTCAGCGGTCACAGGGGCTTCCCTCCTGGTAGAAAGTCAGGCAGCGGACACGAGTGCCCTTCGGGCTCTTATGGACGCGCTCGCCAGCGACGGCGACGCCGAGGTTCGCCGCGCCGCCGCGTGGGCATTGGGTGAGATGGAGGATGCGCGAGCGATCCCTGCGTTGGGACGGGCTCTCCGAAGCGACGACGAGCAGGAGGTGCGCCTCATGGCGGCGTGGGCGCTTGGCGAGATCGAAGACTCACGTGCCATTGAGTACCTGACATCTGCGCTGGGAGACCGGGATGCCGAGCTCCGACGACGGGTTGTCTGGGCCCTGGGCGAGATCGAGGACTCCAGAGCCGTGGAGCCGCTGGCTCGCGCCCTCGATGATCGAGATGTGGACGTGCGCCGCGCCGCCATACGCGCCCTCGGTGAGATCGAGCACGCCAACGCTGTTGCTCCGCTGCTCGTGGCGCTCAAGGACGCAAACGGGGACATCCGTAAGGCGGCTGCGTGGGCGCTGGGAGAAATCGAGAGCAGCCGGGCGGTGGGCGGTCTTGCCGATGCCCTCGAGGATGACGACGCGGCAGTGCGGCGCCAAGCCGCGTGGGCGCTCGGCGAGATCGAGCACTCGAGCGCAGTCGAACCATTGGTAGCGGCGCTGCGGGATGAAGATGCCAAAGTGCGGGAGACGGCAGTGTGGGCTCTGGGTGAGATCGAACATCCGCGAGCTGCGGATGGTTTGGCTGCTGCGCTCCGCGATGGCGACATCAGAGTGCGGCGCAAAGCGGTGTGGGCACTGGGGGAGATCAATCTCCGGAGGGCCCCGAGGGCGCTGCTCGACGCGTTGTCTGACGACGATCATGTTGTGCGCCGAGGAGCAGCTCGAGCGGCCGGTGAGATCGAGGATCCGGCAGCAGTGCCAGGTCTCGCTGCGCTCCTGCGGGACGAGAATAGTCAGATCAGGCGCGCCGCGGTGCACGCTCTAGGCGAAATTCACGACCCTGCGGCTTACGAAGTTCTGGTGGAAGCACTCGAGGATGATGACCCCATCGTGCGGCGAGAGGCAGCGCGCGCACTCGGAAGGCGGCACTGACCATGCGCAGAAAGGCAGTGCGTTGGACCCTGGGAGCAGCTGGGGCAATCGCCCTTGCGACCACAGTGGCTGAGAGGCCTTCGCGCGTCCTCGCCATGGTTGCGCCAATGCAAGGAGATGCCAGTCGTGCGGCACAACTGATCGCGAGCGCGCGCGGAACCGACGCCGCGATGTGCGCGCTGGCGGTGCGTTACCTCGACAATCGGTTTGGGGGCTGGGGCAGAGTCGAGCATATCCCTGACGCAACGGTCGAGGAGTGGGACCTTGCCGTATGGGCTTCGCGTCAGATAACGGAGCCGGATGCGGTGCCGGTGTTGAGCGATGCCCTTTCCGATCGCGATCCGTGCGTGCGTCGGGTTGCCGCACGTCTCCTTGGCCGAGTGGCACACCCTCGTGCGCTTGAGGCAATGCTCGATCGCTTGGGCGCTGAAGATGCTCAAACGCGGCAGATGGCGGCTATTGCGTTGGGATACGCGGAGAAAAGGGATGCCGTCGAACCCTTGTTGCGTAACCTGGTTGATGATGCTGCGGGCGTTCGCACTGCTTCCGCATGGGCGCTGGGGGAGATCGAGGACCCGCGGGCTACCGAGGCGCTCGTGCGCCTGCTCAGTGAAGATCCTGATCCGAAGGTGCGCCGCCAGGCGGCCTGGGCGTTAGGGAACATGAACTGAGAATCGCCCCTACCGTCTTCGGCTCTCTCACCTTCTCCTCGGGGGGCAGAGGTCGGTTGACAGAAGGGACTAGCCACCTTTCCTTAATACTTCGCTCGGAATTGTTCGTGAGTGGCGTGAGCAAGGTTGAGGATAGGGTTATCCCACCCGCTATGCCCTGACCGCCGCTCGTCAGCAGATCCTGCCGTGTCGCCGCTCCTCCTGGGTGAGTGAGCCGGTTTACTGATTGCCCTGCGTTTCTAGCGAGAGCGTACGCTCCGGACTGGCGTGCTCGGCGTTTTCTTTCTTGTCCCAGACCGTTTTTTGAGGGGGATGATCCATGACCGTCGCTACCGAGGTGTTGTCCGACGAATTGCTGCAGCGTTGCCATGAGCGGGCTGCGACATACGACCGGGAGAACCGGTTCTTCGCTGAGGATTTCGAGGAACTGCGCGAAGCCGGATATCTTCTGATGCCCGTTCCCACGGAGTTCGGTGGCTTCGGCATGAAATTGGACGAGGTGGTGAAGCAGACGCGCCGGCTGGCGTACCATGCTCCTGCCACGGCGCTCGCCACCAACATGCACCACTACTGGGTCGGTGTAGCGGCGGATCTCTGGCGAGCCGGCGACGATTCGATGGAGTGGGTCCTCAAGGCGGCCGCTAATGGCGACGTATTCGCCGCCGGGCACGCCGAGTCTGGGAATGATGTGCCGCTGTTGTACTCCACCACCAAGGCTGAGCGGGTGGATGGCGGCTACAAGTTTTACGGACGCAAGTCTTTCGGCAGTCTCACCCCCGTGTGGACGTGGCTCGGTCTCCACGCCATGGACACGAGCGACCCAGCCAACCCGAAGGTGGTTCACGCATTCATGAACCGGGACACGGAAGGGTATGAGATCAAGGACACGTGGGACGTCTTGGGCATGCGTGCAACGAAGAGTGACGATACGGTGCTGGACGGTGCTTTCGTTCCGGATGAGTACGTTGCCCGCGCGATCCCAGCCGGCGCAAAGGGGGCAGACCTCTTCGTCGTCGCCGTTTTCGCGTGGGCGTTGCTCGGATTCGCCAACGTGTATTACGGCCTGGCGCGGCGCGTGCGTGATATCACGGTCGAGACCGTGAAAACCAAGAAATCCCTGGCGATGACGCGGCCCATGGCGTACCACGCCGAGGTGCAGCACGGTGTAGCCCAAATGGAGTTCCAGCTCGAAGCCGTCGAGCCGCACATCGACACGATCGCACAGGATTGGTCCAACGGCGTCGACTACGGAGCGGCGTGGCCGGCCAAGATCATCGCCGCCAAGTATCACTCCGTGGAAAGCGCGTGGGACATCGCCGACAAAGCGCTCGATCTATCCGGTGGGTTTGGCATGTTCAAGAAGAGCGAGCTGGAGAGGCTCTTCCGCGATGCGCGTGCCGGCAGGTTCCACCCCGCAAACTCAGCGCTGGCCCACGAGTTCGTGGCCAAGACCGCGTTGGGGATCGATCCGGATGAGACGCCGCGCTGGGGGTAGCAAAGTGAGAAGGGAGCAGTGAGAAGGAGGAAGGGGCAGACAAGGCAGGTGGGGCAGAAGGTATTGAGCCTGCGCTTCCGCTGCCCCTTCTGTCCCTCGCCCAATCCCCAAGCCCTAAGCCCCAAGCCCCACTCCCAAGCCCCAAGCCCCCTCAGTTGCAGTTCAGCGTATCTGCCTCTTCTTCAAACCGTATCGGTTCGTCGCTCTTGGGTATCTGCACGATGTCAACGGGTGCAGTGAAGGCCTGAGTCGTGAAACACAAGGGGCCCGGCGCTACCTCCCGCACAGCCACAACCAGCGCTTCCCCGCTTCGATGCACGTCATCGATCGAGATCTCGTGACCGCCGCTCGCGCGCGTACCCATTGCGACCGCGATCAGCATGGCCTCGGAGAAATCAACCGGGGGCAGTTCCGGCGGTGGTGCCATGTTGGTGACGGCCTCCGCCCATAACGTGGACCATGCGGTGGGATCACGGATGACCACACGGCGGGCATCTTGAATTCCACTCATGGGAGCCTTATGCACCCGTTGCGCCGTCACGGACTGCATTGTGGGATCCGTTGTGGGATCTGCTGTGGGGCCCGTGGTGGGATCCGTGGTGGCATCTGTTGTGGCATGTCCCTGTCCCGTAGCCTCGGACCGGCAAGCCGTGCCGATGGTTACAATGATCACCAGGAGTAATGTGAAAACCAGAGGGTGACGCATAACTTCACTCGCTGTTTGCCGCTCCGGTATGTATACAGATGCCGGCGCGGTTGGACAAGGAGTTTTCTCGTGGCTGTCCCGAATTGGTACAGTGGGGTGGACTAACCGCCGTAGAAGATCTTCTCTCCCAAATCCTTGAGCCAGAGAGTCGCCTCGTCAGGGCGACCCTCTGGTTCATTTTGTAAGCTCGCCGCAACGATCCTTCCCAAAAATAGTGAGTGATCGCCCTTCTCGAGCGTGTCCACCAAGGAGCACTCTACGAAGGCGGGAGCGCTCTCCAGAATTGGTGAGCCGGTCTCCCCTTCCCGGAACACCTCACCGCCGATCTTGTCTCCCTCTCGACTCACGGGCTTAAAGAAGGAATACGCTGTGGCGTTGAGGCAGCCACTCGGCCGTCGCCCGTTTCTGCGGCCAGCACGTAGAGTCCGTACGGGATCATTCGAAGAGCGGTCTTCTTTGCGTCTGCGTCCATCGGTTGCCCCACAGTAGAGAGCGACGTTCAGTAGAAGACGAGCAACGCCCCCGCGGGGGGACGCGGATAAGATGTGGCATACGGCGTGGGTCCGCGAGGGAGGCTCCCCATGAAAAGAGCGCCGAGCTCCCTAGTTCGAGCTCGGCGCCACAGCCTCGTCGCTTGCTGACGTCTACACTGGTAGGTTGCTCAGCGGCCCGTTCGCCTGAGGGTCACTCCATAGTTGAAGGGATTAACGGGTGGGCTGGCGTTCCAACTGTCGTACGAGTGAGAGTCATCCGATTGGTAGTGCAGCACGTAGCTGCCAGCTGGGAGTCGCAGGATGCCCTCGACCATTCGGTTCTTCTCGGCGCCGCCTGCATGCCCCGTTTCGCCGTATGTCATCTTCCAGATGGTACGGCGTGTGCGCGCGTTCTCGATCCACGCGTAGTCGTACATCTCGTTGCCCATCCCCTCGCCGATGGCGTACACGCGCATCTCGGTGCGACGCTCGAGAGTGAACGGCTGCCGCAGGTGCTGATCGTCATTAACGCGGATGAGCTGCGCGACGATTGCCGGGTCGGCCTCCGGATCGTACCGTTCGATCGCCGTTCGGTCGCCGGAGTCCATGGTCAGCACCGTCACACCCCAATGCTCGGGATTGCTCGGTTTTGCCGAATTCCATTCCTCGTAGGAGTGCGACCCGTCTGTCTTGTAGTACACGATGTAACTACCGGGCTCGAGCGAAATCAGGTGATCCACCATGCGATTCTTGTCCGCCCCTCCGGCGTGCTGCGTGTCCCCAAACTTCATCGTCCACACCGGGCTCCCTGTGGAGGCATCGACGATCCATGCATAGTCGTACATCTCGCCCGACATACCCTCACCCACCGCATAGACCCGAAGATCCATCGGACGCGCGAGTGTGAAGCCGTGTGCTCGCGCCTCCTCGTCCCCGACCCCGGTCAGGCTCGCTACCACGTTCGTGGTTGGCCCAGCGGCGAGAAAACGGACGCCCGCGGCACCGGCGGCAAGCACTAGCCCGGCGATCAATAATGGAATCGGCTTGAGCACCCAGGGGCGGTCACGGCTGGGGCCCCGCGTCGCTAATCGGTTTGGCTGAGCCTCCGCTGGCGACGGCTCCACCGCCTCGTCCCAAGCTGCCCGCTCCTTCTCAGCGGACTCACTCAACGCTGCAAGCTTGCCGGCACAGGACGCACAGGAGTCGACGTGCCGCCGCACGAGCTCGCTCGCGGCCTCCTTTAGATCCCCAGCTTCGAAGCCTGCCAGCATCTCTTCGAAGACCGCACAGTCGGATCCGCCCCAACCCTCAAGATCACTCATAGGTCCAACCCCTCCCGGTGTCTCCTCGCGGCACAGCCGCGAGGTTCATAGCAGCACACCTCCCATGGCCCAGACGCGATGGGAGGCTGCGAGGTTGCCTTTCCCTTGTTAGATGTACGGAAAGGATCAAATGTTCGATCCGGTGCGAGCTGCCGACGCCCATGGCATCATGGGCGCCCCCGCACGACTCTGCTCGGGCCATTGAAGCTAAGTCGTTTTAATGCAATCACTTAACGTATTACGCAATGAGAAATGAGAGGGAAAGTATGTCGTCGCCGTCCGTGGTCGTGACCGGTGCGTCAAAGGGCATCGGGCGCGCCACTGCACTCTTTCTCGCGCTCCGTGGATTCCGCGTCTTCGCCGGCGTCCGCTCCGCGAGCGATGGGGAGAAGCTCTCTCGGGATGGGGGAGAGCGGCTGTCGCCGCTCTCGCTGGAGGTGACCGATCACGACGGTGCTGCAGACGCGGCGCAGGAAGTGGCGCAACAAGTGGGCGACGGTGGCATCCAGGGATTGGTGAACAATGCCGGGATCGTCGTTGGGGGCCCTCTGGAGGGCCTTCCCATCGACGACTTTCGCCATCAGCTAGAGGTCAACCTCGTTGGCGTGTTGGCGGTAACCAAGGCGTTTCTCCCGCTGCTGCGGTCAGGAAACGGCCGGATCGTGAATGTGAGCTCCATCAATGGGAGAATGGTGACACCGTTTGCGACCCCGTACGCGGTGTCCAAATTCGCCCTCGAGGCCTTGAGCGACGGGTTGCGCATGGAACTTCGTCGCTGGGGGATCCGTGTCTCCGTCATCCAACCGGGTGCCATCGATACGCCCATTTGGGAGACCTCCCAGCTGCGAGCCGTTGAGATTGCTGAGCGGATGCCAGAATCAACACGGGAGCTGTACGGGGGTGTCATTCGCAGCATCACGGAGATGTCGAGACGGCCCCAACATGCGATCCCGCCGGAGCGGGTGGCGCGGGTGATCCACCACGCACTCGCGGCACGTCGCCCTCGGACGCGGTATCTCGTAGGTCTTGACGCGAGGGTGGGTGCGTTGTTGCGCAAGGTGTTGCCCGACCGGGCGATGGACCGGATACTCTTGCGGCGACGCAGCAGGAAGGACCGCGACACGAGAGAACGCTAGGGAGACCGGCGTTACGTCCTGGCGTTGGCGTAGAGGCTGATCATCGGTCGGATCACTCTCCCGTTGCCACGGCCGGCCGTCGCCGCCCGTACCCCGTCGCCTGCTCGAATGCGTGGGCCAGTTGCAGGACTTCGAAATCGCGATGGTGGCGCCCGACGATTTGCAGACCGATCGGAAGGCCATCCGGCGTGAAGCCGCAGGGAACAGAGATCGCCGGTAGTCCCGTGCACGTGATGGCGTAGCACGTGGCCATCCAGTCGATGTACGTCTCCATCCGGACACCGTTGATCTCCCTCACCCAATCCACCTCGGTGGAAAATGGCGCCACTTGCGAGACCGGTAGGATCAGGTACTCGTACTCCTGCAGAAACGCCATTACGCGCTGGTAGAGGGCGGTGCGTTGCTCTTCCGCCTCTGCGATGTCTCGCGCGGTGAGATCCAGGCCCCGCTCGATATTCCAGATCACGGTGTCTTTCATGAGATGGCGGTTCTGTTCCAACTCGTCGCGCATGCCGCCGTAGCCCCACGCTCGCAGTGTCTGGAAGATGTCGTCCACTGCGCTGAAATCCGGCTCACCATCATCTACTTCGCAGCCCAATTCCTCGAAGACGCGGCGGGATGCGTTGCACACTTCGTTGACCGCTGGTTCTACGGGGTAGCGACCGAGATTCTGGCTCCACGCGACGCGAGTGCCGCGAAAACTCTTGGGCAACGGTCGAAGAAACGATGCTCCGGGGTCGTCGAGGGCGATGGGATCACGCGCATCGGGACCCGCCATCACCGAGAGCAGAAACGCTATGTCAGCCACTGTTCGGGCCATCGGCCCCTGGACAGGCATTGTGTTCCACGCCTGTGTTGAGAAGCGTGGCACGCGTCCCGGCGAAGGGCGGAAACCCACGACGTTGGAGAAACTCGCCGGATTGCGAAGCGAGCCGCCGAGGTCGCTTCCGTCAGCCAGCGGAACCATGCCGCACGCCAGAGCCACCGCGGCACCGCCGCTGCTCCCTCCGCACGTCCTTGTGAGGTCGTGCGGATTCAGCGTCGTACCGAACACCTCGTTGAATGTCTGCGACCCCGCCCCGAACTCCGGCGTGTTGGTCTTGCCGATGATGATCGCGCCAGCACGCTTGAACCGCTCGACGAATAGTTCGTCGGTGTCTGGCACGAAGTCCTGATAGATGCGGGATCCGAACGTGGTGCGGATTCCTTTGGTGGCGACCAGATCCTTGATGGCGAGCGGCATGCCGTGAAATGGTCCGGTGATCTCGCCGCGCGAGAGCGCCGCATCGGCAGCTCGGGCGGCGTCGAGCAGTTCATCGCGGGGACGAAGTGTGGGAATAGCGTTGACGCGGGGGTTGACCCGCTCGATCTGATCGAGGAAGGCGGTCATCACCTCGACCGTCGATACTTCGCGTGAGCGGATCAGGCGAGACAGCGTCTGCGCGTCCGTGTAGTGCAGTCCCTCGGGGTCCTGTTCGCTCTTGGGGTTGGCTGGCATCGGGACCTTGGGCATGGGATCTGAGGTCTTGATGAGACCGCTCATGAGTGTTGCTGAGCTTGCCGAGACGAACTGACGTCGCGAGACGTCGGCGCGTCTGCCTGTGGGATCGAGATCTGGCGTCATGGTTATCAGTGCCGGATGATTGGTGTTTGCCCGCGCGAAGATAGCGCTCGTGGCTTGGGGCAGCCAGTGGGGCATGACAAAAACGTAGGGGCGCTGCGTGCTGCGCCCCTACGTTTTCTTCCTCGACGTCCGATTATTCTGGCCGGTCTATCTCACGCGAAATATCTCGCTGAGACCACCGCCGGCATCTTATAGGCAGCCTCCGCGATGAACGGGGCGGACCAATGCACGACCCACGTGCCCGGTTTCTTGCCGATACCCATCATCCCGTTCTTGGGAGGTGTGGTGCACTCTAGTTTGTCCAGCTGAGCGCCACGCGGAGCATGACGGCGCCAGGCTTTGCGTGCCTCGAACTCCTCACGCTCGCTGACCTCGACGGTCCCAGTTTGCCCTTCCTGGATGATCTTGGGCTCCTGACGGTCGAACGCCTGCTTGGGGATGCGCGTGCGGACCTCGCTCAGCGTCTCCTCTGCCGTTCGCCCCTGGGCGCTGGACGATTTCTCCCAGACGTCCCGCACCACTTCGATTCCGAGGAGCCCGTCCCCGATGGCTTGGCGGGCCTGGCGCTCCGCGTCCTCAACGGACGTGCCCGTGAAGTCTTCGAACTTGAGCTGCCGCTGGCGGTCCGGCGTCTCGGCTGGGGTCTTGATAGCGGGGTGTGCCACGCGTGGCCTCCTGTTTATCCGGTTTCCTCTTCAGATCATGACGGATGCCCCGGGGGAATTGTTTCAAGACGGGACTTCTCCGTTACCGCCGACGGGATGCTACCCTTGGGCCCTCCCTGAGGTCCAAGTAGGCCCTCTCCCGCGCCGCCTGCCCGGCTCGTGGCGGAACGTGCCGGTTCGCTCTCCGCGGCCGCCTCTTAGCCTTGTCAGTTAGTGTCATGTCGACTATTGTCAAAATGTCATGAGATGTGACTTGGATTGGGAGATCGAGCGATGAGCGGCGTATCTGGAAATGACCCCGTGGCCGTGCTGCCACTTAAACCGTTGGTATTTCAGATCTTACTGGTGCTACTCCGGGGCGAGCGCCATGGCTATAGCATTGTCAAGGAAGTAGAGCAGGCCGCTGAGGCAGGCGCCTCGGTCGAGCCCGGCAACCTCTACAGGACCCTCCGCACCATGCTCGCCCAGGGTCTCATCGGCGAGTCGGAGCGGCGTCCCGATCCGGCTATCGATGACCAGCGGCGGCGCTACTTTCGCGTCACAGACTTCGGTACCCGAGTAGCCGAGGCTGAGGCGAGCCGCCTGGAGGCGCTGGTCATGACGGCCCGGGCCCACAACCTGCTCGGGTCTTGACCACCGGTCGTTAGCGTGTCGTCATCGTTCAAGTCCAGGGTGCTGCCGGATCTGTTGTACCGATCCCTTCTCCTCGCTTACCCATCTGCGTTCCGCGAGCAGTTTGGGGCGGACATGCTCCAGCTCTTCCATGACAAGTATCGCGATATCCGGGTTGCCGGAGGCCGTGCGGCGCTGCCGCTACTGTGGGCACGGACGTTCCGAGACATAGTCGTGCAGGCATCACTCGAGCGCGCGCGCAAAATCACTGCGTGGGCCCGCCGATTCCGTGGGCGTGGCAGTCAGCCTCACGGGGGTCGGGCTGCGAGGAATAGGACTGGTATAATGGGTACCTTCATGCAAGACGTGCGGTATGCGATGCGCACACTGCGCAAATCTCCCGGATTCACTATTGCAGCGGTCGCCACCATCGCCCTGGGCATAGGGGCGAACACGGCGATCTTCAGCACCGTAAATGCCGTTGTGCTGCGTCCACTGCCGTTTGCAGATCCCGATCGTCTGGTGTGGGCTTGGAGCACCAACGAGGCAACCAATACGACTTCGAGTTCGGCCCATGACTACATCGACTACCGAGAGCAGAGCGATGTTTTCGCATCGCTCGGGACGGTACTCGTATTTCAGCCTGGGATGACCGTGACGGGCGGCCCCGAGCCAGAGCGCGTGGTCGGGACCATAACGTCGGTCAACATGTTTGCCACCCTGGGTATCGATCCGCAGATCGGTCGCCACTTTGCGCCCGAGGAAGAAGAACTCGGCACCAGCCCCGTGGTGTTGATCGGGCACGGATACTGGCAGCGCCGCTTCGGCGGTGACGCAAACGTCGTCGGGAGCACGCTGACCGTTGATGGACGGCCGTACGAGATCATCGGCGTCATGCCGAGCGGTTTCGATTTTCCGGGAGATGTGGAGTTGTGGTTTCCCATGCGGATGGGCTCCGAATACGCCGATGACAGACGCTGGCACAACTTCAACATCATTGGGCGGCTGGACGAGGGGATCACCATCGAGCAGGGACAGGCTGCGGTGGACGTCGTAGCCCGCCGGTTGGAGGAAGCCTATCCGGCATCAAACGAGAACTGGGGACTCCGCTTGGTCTCGTTGGCCGACCGGTTGCTTGGAGGCGTGCGGCCTGCCCTGTTTGTCCTCATGGGAGCGGTGGGACTCGTGCTGCTGATCGCCTGTGGTAACGTGGCCTCCCTGCTCCTTGCCAGAGGAACCGCGCGGCAGTCAGAGATCGCGATGCGTTCGGCGCTTGGCGCGGTGCGATCGAGGCTCGTGCGGCAGCTCCTGACCGAGAGCACACTAATCGCGGTCATTGGAGGTGCGGCGGGACTCGTTCTCGCCGAATTTGGCCTCGTGGCGGTTCGGACGATGGGACCGGCAAACTTGCCGCGCCTGGAGACCGTAGCGATAGACGGCGCCGCCCTCACGTTCACACTCGTCATTTCCCTCATCACGGGCGTGGTGTTCGGTGTGGTGCCGGCCATGAAGAGTACGGGGTTGAACCTGGCGCAGACATTGAACGCAGGCAGCCGATCGACGGCTGGTGGTGGGGGCATTCGTTTGCAGAATGGACTGGTCGTGGCCGAGGTTGCCCTGTCGTCGATGCTTTTGATTGGTGCGAGCTTGTTGATCCAGAGCTTCCTGCGGCTACAGAGCGTGGATCCGGGATTCGATCCGGCGAGGGTTCTTACGGCTGAGGTCCAGCTGCCGGACACCGAATACAGCGAGTCGGAGCAACGAGTCGCGTTCTACGAGCAACTGCTGGAACGGGTGAGAGGGCTCCCCGGCGTGACCGCCGCCGGCGCGATCGACCAGCTCCCGATGGCTTCCGGCGGAACGTGGAACTATGCGTATGCGGCGGAGCGGCCACCCGCCACGGCGGCCGATCGGCTTCGGGCACAGCGGCGGTTCGCTACCCCCGAGTACTTTTCGACCCTGGGCATTCCGCTAGTCGCCGGCCGGACGTTCAACAGTGGGGATCGATTTGGAACGACTCCTGTTGTGATCATCAATCAACAGATGGCCGAGCAGTTCTTCCCCGGGGAAAACCCCCTCGGCAAACAGGCTGTCATCGCATTCGGCGAACCCTATTACATGGAAGTCATCGGTGTCGCGGGAGACGTTCATCAGTTCGGTCTTGCCTCGGCCGTTCAGTCGGTCATGTACTTGCCGCACCAACAGACGGCATGGGGCGGCGCAATGCAGCTCGTGGTCCGAACCGACGGAGATCCACTGGCGCTCGCCGGCGTGCTCCGCAATGCCGTGTGGGAGATGGACTCCAACCTTCCCGTGTCCAACCTCGGTACGATGGGCAATCTCGTCGCCGCGTCGATGGCGCAACCGAAGTTCCGCACGATGCTGCTCGGCCTCTTCGCCGGCGTGGCCCTGTTCCTAGCTGCTCTCGGGCTCTACGGCGTGCTCGCGTATTTTGTGAGCCGCCGAACACACGAGATGGGCATTCGCACGGCGCTCGGGGCGAGCAGCGGCAACGTGCTGGGTTTGGTGTTGCGCCGGGGAATGATCATGGCTGCCGCTGGACTGGTGCTCGGCCTGGTTGGCGGTGCTGCGGCGAGCCGCGTCCTCCAAAGCTTGCTCTTCGGCGTCGAGTCGACTGACCCGCTCTCTTATGTACTGGTAGCAGTTTCCTTGACGGTGGT
>JBDHDY010000121.1:0-8543 GCA_039591275.1 Gemmatimonadota bacterium
TTCGTAGTACCTCTCGATCGCCATTCTGAGGGTGTACTCGCCGGCAATCACCGGAAAGACGTCGAAGCGAGTGATGAACTTCAGGTCTTCCAGGACCTGCATGTTCGTCGGATCGCCCATGGCAACCGTGAGCGTGCGCCCCTCGCGCTTGAGCGGCAGCACCGTGTGCTTCACCGCCACCTCGGGCGGCAGCAGTTTGATGATCTTGGGGTCGACTTCGAAGCGGGAGAGGTCCACCGCCGGCACGCGGTACTGGCGCGCCAAGGCCTTCGTGACCTCCACCTCTTGGACAAATCCTTCCTTGCCGGAACTGCGCTGTTCGGCGAGCGCCTTCGTCAGCTGGTCCTTGGTGATTAGACCTTCGCGGACGAGGAGATCACCTAAGCGCAGTGTGTTGGGCGCAGCAGTTGCCATCCCCGCTCAGCGAAAAGAGGTAGGAGTTGTCCAAATCATTGCATACCAACACGATAAAGTACTGGCGACATACGGGGTCTTGTCAAGGGATCGAAACCCGTCCGCGGAGTCGCTCAACCGTGGACGGCCCAATACCCTGCACCCGTCTCAGATCGTCGAGTACTCGGTACGGTCCGTTGCGCCTCCGATCCTCAATGATAGCGCGCGCTCGTACCGTTCCAATGCCGGGAAGTTGAGCCAACTCAATAGCCGTTGCCGTGTTCAAGCTCACCTTTCCCGGTGGGTTACGAGCTTCTCGTGGTCGCCGGGAGCTCCCGGAGAAAGTGGTGTGCGGCCGTAACGCCTCAAGCACCGTCGGCCCAATCCCCGACACCCCTTGCAATTGTTCAAGAGAACCGAAGGGCCCGCTGGCTTCTCGGTCGCGAACGATGCGCACGGCCAGGCCGGGACCGATCCGGGGTAGCCGGGTCAGATCTTCGATCGACGCTCGGTCTACATCGATTCGCTCGTTCGGAGCCAGCGGACGCGCCAGCCGACCCGCCACCGCCACCAGCGAATCCTGCGTGGGCCGCTCGGTGTCTGCCGCTTGATACCCCACGGCACCGGGGGCCTCACCGTCCGTCCCGAGCATCCGCACAGCCGCTCCAGCCAGCGCCAGCAGGAGCAGCAGCATGGCCGCCCGGCGTTCCTCTTTGGTGGCCACAGCCAGAAAGTCGCCCAAAGCCGCACGCCATACCGTACCGCAATTCCGCGTGCCGCAACCAGATTTCTGGGGTCACTGGTTTCCGCGTCCGCTTTGACGCGACTCGCTTGACCGTCAGCGAACGAGGGCGACGGCCACGTTCCCCACGATCTCCAGGCTTCGGGCGCTGACCTTATCGATAGTGTCCTCGATCGTGTGATGGTAGGGGTAGCTGAAGTCGATCACGTCAATCGCGCGGATGCCAACCTCCAGGAGCGGGAGATGATCGTCCGTAACCGGCATGCCGACCCGCGATTGAAACACGCTCCCATATCCGAGCTCGCGGGCGCGGCGCCATACCCGCTCCACAACCTCTGGAGCACCATTCACCGAGTTTCCCTCTTGGGGAATCTGTAAGTCCCGGTCGCCAACCATGTCAAATAGCACAGCAAACAAGGGCTTGTAGCCCTCGGGTCGGTTCGCCGCGAAGTGTCGCGAGCCCAGCAACACGTCACGACCCTCGGTGAAATCTCCGTAATCCTCTCCGTCCACGAACAGGAGGTCGACACCGTAGGCTGGCGGCTCGCGGCGCAACTCGTCGGCAACCCCAAGTAGGATAGCGACCCCGGAAGCTCCATCATTGGCGCCTGGTACGGGCATCCGCTGCTCTCCGAGATTCGCACTCTGATCTGCTCGGGGGCGCGTGTCCCAATGTGCGAGATACAGGATACGATTGGTGGAGTCCGGCTCGAACCTTCCCAGGAAGTTCCTGAGCTGGAGCGTATCACCGTCCATGGTGACGTGGGAAAACTCCTGCACCACAACGGTATCCGCGCGTTGAGTGAGCTGTTCGAAGATCCAGTCACCGGTGCGTCGATGTCCTTCAGCATTGGGAATACGCGGTCCGAAACCGAGCTGAGTCTCGACATACGACAGCGCCACGTCCCCGTTGAACTGAGAGGCCGCTTCGCCCCCGACACCGCACCCCAGCGCCAGACTCCAGATGACCACGCTCGAGAATGCCCTCATCGCTCCTGCCCAGCCAAGAAGTTGATCGTCACGAACACCGTAAGAATGACCTGCGAGAATTTGCTCGACGTGTGCCTTTGATCGGTTAGGACATAGCGAAAGCTCACGCCACCGCGCATGCTGGGCGGGAACCCCGTATCCATATTGAAATCCACCTGCTCGCGATGGCTGTCCGAGACAGCGGAGCATTGTTCGCTGTCCGGTCGTTGAATGCACACGAGTTGCTCTGACACGTTGAGGGCAAGCGACGTTCTGACCTCCCCGGGCAGCCGAACGAGCCAGCGGGGAGCGCGGAACGAGAAGGCCATCGAGACTCCACCTTCGGACCGATCGCTCCGCGTGAGGTTCCCCGACGTCAGTAGCTCTCCGCGCAACATTGAATACTGGGCCGTGGTAACGACGCCGCCCACCCAAGTCAACGTAACGGAAGGCGTGTAGCTAGTGGACTTGTTTTCGGTAAACACACCAGTTTCCGCCGGTTGTCCGGTCGCCATCGCGTCGGGCGTAGCCAGCACAGCTGGTTGGAAGCTCGATGACCGAGCCTGACGGATCTGGGCTTGAGCTGTCACACTCGAGATCAAGTCACGCAGCGCCCAGCGCGGTGTGTACACCCACGAGACGAAAGCCGACGGCCACTCCCGGGTACGTTGTACGATCTCGGTTTGCAAGTCACCCCGCCGGGCCCACGTGGTCGTCTCGAAGTCTCGATAGGTCAGCCTAACTCTGAAACCGAGTGGCAGTTGCACACCGCCGGCAGCGGCCCAAATCCCCGTATTCACTGCTGAGGTGGCAGGAACTTCCTCCTGCTCCCGGAATTCGTCGATCCCACCGAACGCGAGCTGGTATCGCAGACTCGGGGAAAATGGGGCTCGGTCAAAGGTGGAGCGCCGCTCCCGTGTGAACGAGACATCGGCCGGAAGCAGGCGGCGAAAGACTGCGGCTACCGAGCTGGTGGAGCCAGCGATCCCCTCCACCAGGCGCCCTATATCGACGGTCGACCCCAGCTCGCGCCGTTGTCCGTTCGAAAGGGCCTCCGGTATGCGGAACTCCGTCGTTGAATCGTCCCCCACCCGCACCGGTACACTGGCGTTCGGATCGCGGCGCATCACGAAATCGCTCGAGAAATGGAATCGCGGCCTCAGCCAGCTGCTGACCACCGGCGAGATATTCATCGCCGCATTGACGATGCGATCTCGCTCGAATCCTACATCCCTTCCAAGAAAGGTACGGCTTTCTCGCCGCGCCAGCCTACCCACACTAGTGGAGTCTCCGTACGACTGTAGATCCCGGTTGGAAACGTAGTCTGCCCGCAGTGAGAGCGACGATAACGGACGCAGATCCACGGAGGCCTGATTCCGCCAAGTATGCACGATACCCTGGAGCGGCTGCAGCGCGCTGTCGCCCGGCAAGGCAACCGGCACTCGAAACGTAAAGCGCTGAGTCACGTTGTTCGTGAGCATGGAGACAAACCGGACCTGATATGGATTCAACCTCAGTCGGGATGAACGCAATGCTTTCCCAAACTCGCTTTCACGGATGAATGCTGGAAGATGATCTAACAGGCTCAGCAAGAAACCCGGTGCGGCCCGAATCGTCCGCGGAGCCGCCAGGTTGTTGTATTCCACACTGACTTGTCGATTAGCCGTCGTCGCACGACTCAGTTCGGTCACGTCCTCCGCGTTCACCGATGAGGCGGTCACCGATATCGGATCCAGGAACAGTCGCTCGGCCAGGTGGTCACCGCGCCGCACGCGGCGGAATGCGACCTGCATGGACGTCGCCGCACTTTTCGGCTTGCGCGGCGACGTCAGTGCAGAGGTTCGCACGTCGCCCTGCTGCACGAAAAGCGGGCGAACGTTTACGCGCTGGTGCTGAACGGTCAAGGGAACACTCAGACCCCACCCTTCCGGGGCGAGTTTGTCCAGGTTCACGGTCCCACCAATACGAGTCGTTCCATCCCCGATGTAGTCCGGTGTCTCTTCGATCTGGCGGAAACGGTCGTCCTTCCCGGAGAAGCTAAAGTTGATCTCCGCGAAGTCGGCGGCGGTCAAGCGTGCCTCGACCGCCCCGGCAACTCCCATATCGTCCGCCACGTCACTCAACCTGATGTCATCCACCCACAGTTCCGCCTCCCTAATATTCAACTGCTGACGCACTCGGAGCATTCCCACCGCGACCTCGGAGACGCGGGCGAGGTTCGGAGGGGACACGCCCGGATCTTTCACATGTACCATGTATGGGCCGTCGCAGATCACATACGCCGCTGGATCACCTCCACACTCCGCCGCTCCGGAGGGCGCCTCGCCGTCAAGCCACGCCGTCTCGACGAGCGTGCGCAATTCGAGCCACCGCTGAATATCGACGACCACTTCGGGTTCCCAGTCGACACTGCGCACCGGCGTTTGATACAGATAGAAATTGTCCTCGTCCCGCCCGACTTTGATGAAGAACTCCAGTTCCCGTTCCTCCCAACCCAGTCCTCGACCACGTGCCCACACGCGGAGGTTCCGATAGTTCAGGAAGTTCTTGTCCGCTTCGTCCGCAAACCGCACGAGTGCTTCCGCACGTTCGTTGACGCGAAGGTCCGTGGCAAGCAGTCGCAGGGAACGCTCGTTGATCTGTTGGAAGCCAAATTCAAACGTCGCCCCCTCGCGCTCCGCTTCGTCCGTGGCACCCGGGGGTGACGTATAGCCGAGGTCCACATTCTCGGTGGATACGATCGATGCGATCACCTCCCCGTGCGGTTCACCGCTACTTCCACTCAGACCTGCAATGGGAGTCTCTGCCCGCTTGATCCACGGCGCTCCGACCAACTTCATGCGAGCGAGCGAAAAAAAGACTTCCTCTTCCGGGCCGGCGTTGCCAGGTGTGGCCAGAGTCAGCCGCAGCGAGCGGATCTGTCGCAGATTGGGTGAACCGATCTGAACCGTGTCCTCTCGAAAGGGGATCCGAAAGAGCCGCCACGTCATTGTGCGTCCATCTACGTCGGTATGTGTACCACCTGTGCGGACAAAGAACCGGGGATCCCCGATCGAAAAAACAAAGCGCACGACATCTTCACGTGCTGCACCAATGCTAACATCGAGTCGGTTGTCGCCGTTCAAATCCTCCGAATCCGGAAGTCCATTGAGACGTGTACAGCGGGCGTTGAGATCGCCACGGCGAAACACGGGAAGCCCCACTGAAATCCCACGCTCGCAGAGAGGAAAGTCACTGACATTCTGACCCGTCGACGTGTTGAAGATCGACGGCATGATGTCTCCGTGAATGCCAACATCGTTCACCGCGGCGTTGAACACGTTAGTCACGGGGTCCTTCTCAGAGTCGAGCACCCCATCCCCGACGGATTGAAAGCCTGTGAACACCGTATCCCTACCCGTGACGGCGAAAGCGTCCGGGCCAAAACTCACCGCATCCTCCGGAATGGTTCCGAAATCGAACACGAGAGCCGCGTTCTGCCTTATGGCACTGCGACTCGCGTCTTCCAGAATCCAGAACTCCAGGAACTCTGTGCGCGATAGGTCCACGCCGAGCCCCGAGCGGTCCAAGGGCTGTGTGATGCTTCGCCATCGTGGCCCCGGTGTGCGCGGCCGGAACCAGCGCGGCGCTCCGTTGACTGGATGCGGTGCGCCGCCAATCGTGTCAGGCTTCAGCGTGAGCCATAGCAGAGTTTCAATCTGTCGTGATGCCCCCGCCAACACGATCGTCGAGTCGATGTCGCGCGGCCCAACTTCGAACGCGCCAGCCTCAACCTGGATAGCGCTTTGCCAAACGAGCGGGACCGCATCAGCTGGATCAAACTCACCTAGCGCACTGAGGTATGAGGCTGGTATGCCACGACCAGACTCCGGTCGGCTACCGAGTTGAAACGAGTTCTCCACCAGTTGGATGAATCGAGAGGATTCCCCTTCAAACTCCTCGATGTATGCTTGGCCCGCTTTATTTGGATTGGGTTGCGAGAAAGCGACCTCACCACTGACTTCCAGCGTAGAGGGGACGTTAGTACCAACGAGGGGTAAGGCATCGATTGCACGGGTGAGCCAGTCCGCTCCAAACCGGAGATTTGTGCTCAACCCTCCCATGAACATGGCCTCCGGTTCGAAGCCTAATTGCGGGCGGGTGAAGATCGAGCGCTCGCGCTGGTATAGCCCTATTGCGTCGACGCGCCCCCGACTTCCTAGATTGTATGTCGTCGAAAACCCGAGTACGCTCTGCGGTGCTACATCAAAGAGTTGGTTTTCCTCGAACTGCACGGTCACCTGGGTGGGTCCCACGAACAGCGAATCGGGATTCACAAATGTGACGAGGCCGAGGTCATATGACACCTCGTAGTCGCGGCCCCGTACCAATTCTCTATCGCCAATCGTGATGCGCTCGCTGGCATCACGAACCTGGATCGCACCCAAGCTGATAGTCGACCGGTCGCCCAACCCGGTCGCCTCATAGTCCCAGAGAAACCGAAATCTCGGCGGCGGCCCCTCGGTGGAGAGGAGGTACGTGGGGGTCTGGTACAGCGAGTCATTTCGCTCGCCGACCTGAAGTCGCACATCGTCGGCGAGCGGTTGAAGGTGTGGGAAAACCACGAAGAGATCCTCCACGGGGGCTCCGCCGTTCGGATCACGTTCCCGAGGAAAGACCCTATTGAACTCATCGAGCTTGGACGGATCGATGGAAAGGGCTAGTCCGAGCCGAGAGAGATACGTACCGACGCCGTCCAGCGGCCGCTCAGACTCGTTGACAACGAGAGTTAGGTCGATACTCGGGCGGCTGATGCCGCTCCCGCCGATGCGATAGACATTCCGCATCTCGTAGAAGTACGTCGGTACCTCCGCCCCCCGGCGTGGCTCGTAGATCAACTCGAGCACGTCGCCCTCACCGGTCACTGAGGGGAACGTGCCTACCGTGTCGCCCTGAACCGTGATGTATGAGACCGCCAAGAACTCTTCGGTGCCCACTCTGTTGGCCAAGGCAAACCACATAGCCGATGGATCGAGGTAGTAATCCCGTCCTTCTAGAAGCAGCTCCCACTGAAATGGGCCGACACGCTGGGGACTGTCCGGCCGCGTAGCAACCGCGTCGATTCCACCGAGGTTGGGGTTCGAGCCCACCTGCCCGGTCTGGGCCCGCAGCCGATACACATGGACCTGCGCAATCCGGAGGCTTGCCGGCAGTGTCTCGGTAACGAGGTTGAGAACATCGACGTCTGGAAACCTGGGAAGCTCCCGTGGATTGACGACGAAAAAGAACCGCCCTGCTTCGAACTCCACGTCTCGAGCCTGGCGGCTCACGGTCTGCGTCGCGCGGTCTCCAACTGTGAAAACACGGGAGCGGATGGAAGAGCCTTTCTGCTGCGCAAGAATGGAGCGAAACTCAAAGGGACCGAGCTGCGCGTCGGCCCCGATTCCGAAGGAGTTTGCCGGTATTGCCGAGGTGATGAAACGGGAAGTCGGCAGCCGGAGGTCGATGTTCCCAACTTCAACCCGTCGCAGAATCTCGTCCTCGAGTCCCTGATACCACACATTGATGGTGTTGTTGGCGCTGAACTCCCGTTCTCCGTCGAAGTCCACGTTGAAGTGCAGGCGGTCGCTCATAACACCGCCGGCCCTGAGCTTGAACTGTTGATCCAGATCCGGTGCTGGGAAACCACCTTGACAGCCGGACGAAGGGTTGGCGATATCGAAAGCGGTACAGTTTAGATTTCTGAGTCGGTCGAGGCGGGTTTCCAATCGCGCGTCAAGTTCGAGGTTGAAATCGGCCGAGCGGGCAAGGTCGTGGAGGGTCGGGTCAGGTATACCAAGGAGCGGCAACGCCGCCTCCGGTTCCTCGGCTCCGACGGAGTCGCGCGTGGCCGGCCCAAAGGAGGCAAGTAGCCGTCCGTGCGTTCGACCGGGTCGATTGTCGACAGCACGCTGCCGGGCGGCCTCCGACCACTGCCAGGCAGCGAGCGCCGGCGGCATTCGGCGGCCGAGGCGGCCACCATCCTCCATGGCGGGATGCCTACGGAATGCCAAGCTCGGAGCTGCAAGGCGAAAGCGGATGGCCTGGCTCACAGCGTCTGGCGTTTGAGCAGCCAGGCGCCCCGCGAAAAGGCCGGGTGAGGACGCGGCAAGGACCACCGCCCAGAGGAAGCGCGACACTTTCAAAGCAGAAGCGGGGTAAGTCCAGGTAAGGACAAGGCTGGCCAATATAACCGTGGCCACAAACCCTTACAACCGTGGCAGTTACGCGTTCTAATCGTGACGATCTTAGGCAGATACCTCCTCCGGCTCCATCTGGTTCCCTTCGTGTTCGCCCTCTCCGCGCTCACGGGAATACTGCTGCTGAACCAGATAGCCAAGCGAATCGGCGATCTGGTGGGGAAAGGCCTACCGTGGACGGTGATAGCCGAAGTATTTGCCCTGTCCGTGCCTTTCTTGGT
>JBDHDY010000122.1:0-8618 GCA_039591275.1 Gemmatimonadota bacterium
GGCTGGGACGATCCCCGGATGCCCACTATCGCAGGGTTACGCAGGCGCGGCGTAACGCCTGAAGCCATCCGCAAATTCTGCGACTTGATCGGCGTCGCCAAGGTGGACAGTAGCGTCGACATCGGAAAGCTCGAGTACTGTATCCGCGATGACCTCAATCAGCGGGTACCGCGTGTCATGTGCGTGCTGCGTCCATTGAAGGTAGTGATCCTCAACTATCCCGAAGGTCAGACAGAAGAACTCGACGCACCCTACTACCCGCGTGACGTCCCCAAGGAGGGATCGCGCAAGGTGCCGTTTTCCGGCGAGCTGTACATCGAGCGCGATGACTTCATGGAAAGTCCACCGAAGGGTTTCTTTCGCATGGCGCCTGGTCGTGAGGTCCGTCTTCGCTACGCCTATCTCATCAAATGCGTGAGTGTTATCAAGGATCCCAATTCGGGGGAAGTCCTGGAGCTGCACTGCACGTACGATCCCGACACCAAGGGTGGCTCGACGCCTGACGGACGCAAGGTCAAGGGAATCCTGCACTGGGTATCCGCAGCACACGCACTTCCCGCAGAGGTGCGGCTGTACGACCGCCTTTTCCTCGCGGCAGATCCCAGCGAGGGCACCAACGGAAGGGACTTCACGGATTACCTCAACCCCGAGTCTGCGGTGACGCTCGTGGAGAGTCTCGTCGAGCCAAGCGTCGCAGACGACCCACCGGGGACCCGGTACCAGTTCGAGCGACAAGGTTTTTTCTGCAGCGACCTCGTGGATTCGGCACCGGGCGCGCTCGTGTACAACCGCACTGTCTCGCTGCGAGACACGTGGGCCAAGATTACAGCCGCGGAATCCGCCGCTGACAAGCAGGCAACAGGTCGGCCGCAGCGGAGAGGGGCAAAAGCCGCGGCCGCGGCCGCCACGCGTCAAACTCCAGATCCGGCTACGACGCCCGCCCCGACTCCAAAAGGGACGCGGCGGTATGTCAAAGAGCTCGGGTTAGGAGAGGAGCAAGCTCGAGTTCTCGCAGGGGATAGCGTCCTAGCATCCATCTTCGACGACACACTGGATGTACACGACGATCCCAAGGCTGTAGCCAGCTGGGTTGTCAACGAACTTCCCCGCTTCCTGGGGGAGAGGCAGGCCGAGGACCTACAATTTACCGGAGCACAGTTGGGGACGCTGCTAGCTTTGATCGACGAGGGAACGATCTCTCGCACAATAGCGAAAGAGGTCTTTGCGGAGATGATCGCAAGCGGGGCCGACCCAGCCAAGATTGTCGAGGGCAAGGGGCTCCGGCAGGTGACCGACCCCGAGACCCTCGAGCCCATCATCGAACGTCTCATTGCCGACAACGCTGACAAGGCGGCTCAGTACCGTGCCGGCCGTTCGGGGCTGTTGGGATTCTTTGTGGGTCAGGTCATGAAGGAAAGCGGCGGCAAGGCAAACCCCGAGATCGTCAAGGATCTGGTTCGCGCGAAGCTGTCGTAGGTCTAGGTTGTCGTACCGGCCGCGCCCGATGGGAACAGGCTCGGGATTGAGTTGAGAGAACTCTCGATCATCGCCGTCGGGAGGTCTGGATACTCGCTTCTCAGCCCGAGCCGGTCGTGCCAGAACACGGGCATTCCCACCGCTGCCGCGCCGCGTACATCGAAGGGAGAACCGGCCACGAACAGGACTCGTGCGGCGGGCAGGCCAAGCTCCTGCAGAGCCAAGTTGTACGGACGTTCGTCCGGCTTGTACCACCCTGCACGCTCTGCGGACACAACCACCGAAAACGAAACGGTCGTGCACCGCACGGCCGTCTGTGCCAACTCCTCGGAGCAGTTAGTAACCACCGCAATGGGAACGTGGCGTTTCACAAACTCGAGGGTCTCGGGGACCTCCTCCCAGGGCTTCACGCTATCCCAGCGCTGGAAGAGGCGGGCCGCATCCTCCCGCGAGCGCCCAACCGTCACTGCTGCCTCGGCGACGATCTCCTCGTAGGGCCGGTACCGTCCAGTCACCGATGCGAGACGGAGGTACTGCCTTCGCCAACGGCGTCCCAGCTCGCCACCACCTGCCACATCATCCCACAGCGACCACGAATCGAGCAGCGCGGATAGGAGGTCGAAGGCTACGGCGTCGTAGAGAAGAGGCACACGCATCACTCACTGGTCAGTTGCGAACTGCGGTCACCCAGACGACGCAGCGTCAAAATGACCACCCCCGTCGCGGCAACGGAAGTCATATCCATATAAGCTCACTCACGATCACGGCCATCCCGCGCAGTGAAGAAAGACGTCGAACCGATCGGCGACGGCCTCGACGCTTCCCTACGACTCTTAGTTCAGGCTACTCCGCACAGACCACAAGAGATCCTACGGCTTGCGTACCAGCAACCGTTGGAGCGAATCTGGCGGGAGCCCCTGCGGGAACCGTGCGTACGATCTGAGATCGTTGGGCAGTGGTTCTCGGATTCGCTTGTAGCGAGAGCCTTCCATCGACGGAATCGCGACAGCCGCCGAAATACCCCATGCGAGCATGGTGCCAGTGAACACGCTCCCGCAGTCGCTGGCGACGCTCGCACAAGCCGCAGTGAGCGCACCGCCCGTAATCAACCCGCCGAGAAGGCTCCAGATCAGGGCCGTCCGGCCGCCGGGCACGCTGCGACGGATAGATGCTCGCGAAACGGCGTCCATGGGTACGCTGAGCAACTCTCGGTCCTGAAACACCCAGAGGCTGTCTGAGTCCACCGCCACGAGCTCGCCGGCCAGTGGGTGCGGCCAGTCCCCTTGATCGGTATCGACACGCACATACGTCCCGTGAACCAAGTTGCGGTCGCCGCGAGCGATAACACACGCCGGCGCGCACAGCACTGCAATTGCGACGACCAGTCGAGGGCTCCTCATGGTTACCTCCCGAATCGACTCTGCCAAAAGCGTTCTTCAAAATCCTGCTCCCGTTGCTTGAACGACGGCGCCATCACTTTGAGCGCCTCACGGGGCCGCAGCAGGAGCATGGCCACCATTGCGGGATCTTCTTCCTCATACCACTCGGCTCGCATCCATTCGTAGTAGTAGCCCTGAGCCTCAAGGAACAACTCGAATTCGCCAGTACCTTCCGGCAGCCGGAATCGAAGCAAGTACTCGTCCCCGGGGTAAGTGTAGAGATACCGATCCCCGTCTAGCAGCGAACGTTGGAAGTCCCGGGCTGCATCCTGCCGGGCCTCAATCAGAATGGGATCGAGGACCACGGGTTGAATTGGGAGGCCCAGAGTGACGAGGGACGCATAGCCCACGCGCCAGGCTCCCCGGGCCATCGTCAGACGAACCCGCAATGAATCCGTCGTCTCTGAAACACCGAAGGGAATCACTTGAACATCTGTGGCAATCGGGCCTGCTTCGCGGAAAGTGCCCACGTCGCTCCAGACCCGACCACGCTCGGACACGGAAACATTGATTTTGCCGATGATGTCGTTCACGCCCTGAACCGCCGATCTTGCCAGGGGATCACCCCGTTCGAGATCCGCCAACCAGCCACTTACCTTGCGGCCCATGTACGACATGGTCTGATACAGGAGGAAGGTCGAAACAAACGTCTGGCGGGCACTTAGAACCAGCCCTACGCTGCCGCGTTTCGGCGGAAAGACGAGGTCGAGGGTCTCCATGACTCCGAGATCGGTGGAATCCGCATCGGAGGTGCGTTCCACCTCGTCAATCGCAAGCAGGGCCCCGAGACAGCTACCCTCCGCCGCCACGCAGTCTGCTGGGTGTACAGCGTGTCGCGCCACGTAGAATCCACCGTCGGATGTTACGACCACCTCAGATCCTGCGGCTCGCGGCTGCGGCACAGCATGGAGGCGAACGTGCCGCACGGCATGCGTTTCGAGGGCTTCGTTCAGCATTCTGACGTCTACCCGCTCTCCTCCCCGTCTCACAATGCCCAAAGCGTCGACGTCCCGAGCCTCGAGCACCTTTGCAATACTCGATGAAAAGCCCTCTGCCAGAGGCCGGTCGCTGCTCACATCGTCCACGTAAAAGGTCGGGCAGGACCCGAAGCATGACTTAGGATCCGCGACGCATACGGCAGTGGTTACTCCCCACAATGTCGTCATAACCGCCAATACGGACGGGCCCACCGGCCGAACCGTATCTCGACCTTCGGATTCAACCAGCGCAACAGAGTCCCGGTGAATGGAGAATATCCCGGAATCGAGGGGCACTCTGTTCAAATCGAACATCACTCCATTGCCAGTGATTGCTTCCTGTTCGCCGTCGAATTGCCACGCGCCGAGCGCGTACATCCGGCCGTCGTGCATATGGATTCTCAGGGAGCGGGCATTCAGCTCATTTGCCTCAAGCGCGGCCGGTTCGTACACCGTGGGCCGGCGGACACTCCAGCCACAGGCCGCAGTTGACGCGATGACCGCTCCCGCGCTCCACCGTCGAAGGGCCATGTTCCAGCTCATGAGGTGCCTCCTCGGCCAGGGTCATGCCGCGCGCCGCATTCATCGACCAGCGCCCCGCACGTGCACGATGCCCAGCCTCCGTCAAGAAACCGTCAAACCGCGGATGCGTACGCGTCGGCAGGACGGACTGCACGCAGGCAGGGATTGGGAGGGGGACTACCGCGGAGGTTCCAATGCCACGACTTTCCATGCCTCACTGATTGGCCAAAACCATTGGCGCGCGGGGACTTCCGACCATCTGCCGCTTACCAACACGGATGGCAAGGAGCGCACTCGCCGGGCCGCGCCTCCCCTGTCAGTACGCCCCCCTTTGAAGATTGCGCGACACCAGCGATATTCAGACCCGCCGATTCCATTCAGCGCGTGACGGGTGTTTGCCGGGACGGGCGAGGGCCGCCGCCGCGGCTTTCTTTGTCTGGGCAGGCACCACCGACGACGATCATCACACGGAAGGGAAGCACCATGTTGAGCGACTCTATTCAGCAGGCTCTGAACAAGCAGATCCAACACGAGTTCAACTCCGCCCACGCCTATCTTGCGATGTCTGCTTACTTCGAGGCGACCAATTTTTCAGGTTTCGCCAAGTGGACGCGCATGCAGTTCCAAGAAGAAATGGAGCACGGCATGCGTTTGTTCGACTTCGTGCATGCGCGGGGCGGCCGGGTGACGCTTCACGCCATTGCCGAGCCGACTGCTGATTTCAAATCCACGCTCGACGTCTTCAAGCAGGCACTCGAGCAGGAAAGGAGCGTCACGAAGCTCATCCACGACCTCTATGAGCTGGCGATGAACGAAAAGGACTACGCCACCCAAGTCGAGCTCCAGTGGTTCATCACGGAGCAGATCGAGGAAGAAAAAACGTTCGAGGAGATCCTTCTCCAGCTCGACCTCGCCGGTGACGATCGCGCAGCGTTGTTCATGTTGGATCGACAGATGGCCGCAAGGCAGGCCACCGACGTGTAGCCAATACGTCAACAGACCTTAGCCACAGAGGACACAGAGGTCACAGAGAATTGGCGCGAGACGAATTGACCGAGAGAATCATTGGTGCGGCGATCGAGGTGCACCGCATCTTGGGTCCAGGATTACTGGAATCCGTCTATGAGGAAGCCTTGTGCCATGAGCTTTCGCTCCGCGACGTTTCGTTCGATCGTCAAGTGTCAGTCAATGTGATCTATAAGAATCACACTATTCAGGGACAGCGACTGGATCTACTCGTTGAGAAGGTCGTTGTCGTTGAGATAAAGTCCGTGCGAACCTTCCCTGCGGTGGCCACGGCGCAAGTACTTTCTTATCTGAAGGCAACGGGGTTGAAGCGTGGTTTGCTAATCAACTTTGGAAGAACCAAGCTCGCCGACGGCATCAAGCGAATATCTCTGTGACCTCTGTGTCCTCTGTGGCAAAGTCAACCCGACAAACGGTCCAACCGACGTACGCGGGTTCCATCAGAGATTAAAAGAAGATTCGTAGGTTCTTTTCCGGCACCGGCCTGGTCACCCGCGACACCACGACAAACAGCACGAGGCTCGTGACCACGCCAACTTCCACTGCGTCGATCCCGTGGCTCGCAAAGCCGCGCTGTCCGGTAAACTCCCACACCAGGCACGCGAGGAAACCACCGAGCATGGCCGAGATGGCGCCGGCTGCCGTGCCCCGCCGCCAGTTGAGGCCGATGACCACCGGAACGAAGAAGAAACTCGCGATGAACTTGGCCTGTTCTATCACAATTGCTTGGACGTCGCCGAGTTTCTGGAGGGCAAAGTACAGGGGTATGAGCGCCAGCACGACGATGCTGATCCGGTTAACCATCACCAGATGTGCCTGGCTGGCCGTTGGTCTAATAAACCTCCCGTAAAGGTCGTGCGCGACCGACGCGCCGGTCACGAGAAGGATCGAATTCACAGTTGACATGATGGCGCTGATCATCGCGACGATCAGGAGTGCTCCCACGATCGGAGGTAACACCTCAAATGCCATGATCGAGCTCGCCTGGTCGGCCGAGGCCAGGTTGGGAAACAGCACTCTGGTCAGTAAGCCTATGAACAGGACACTGAGGCCAATGATGAGCTGAAAGCCAACAGATATGGCGATGGCTTGCTTGACGGTCCGCTCATCTCGCATCGAGTAGAATCGCGTCATCTCGTATGGCGCAGCCGCAATGGAAAGACAGAAGCTTGCAGCAAACGCGATCAGCTCCTTGGGGCCGTAGTACCAACCAAACAACCGTCCATCCAGTGCTCGAAGAAACTCAACCGATTGAGACACGCCGCCAGCCTGGCTGAGGAGCACGGGTACCGCTATCACCAGGCCAGACACCATGATGAGAGTCTGGACGAGCTCGATATACGAACTGCTGCGGACGCCCCCCAACATGGTGTAAATGGCCGTGCTGCCGACGAGGATCAGCATGGCGGTCAACGGATTCATACCGAACACCGCACGGGCGATCTCCCCACTCGCCTGGAACTGCGCTACCAGCAGTATCGTGTACGAAACAACGATGAGAATCCCAGCCATAGCCCGTGCTTTTTCACTGGCAAACCGGGCTCCGATGTAGTCTGGGACTGTCAGCGCGCCGAAGCGGCGAAGTTTGGGAGCGACGAAGAACGCTGACACGAGCCAACCGGCCCACACGCCGAACCAGATGTACCACCAGGAAACACCTGCCAGGTAATGCCTGCCGAGTGTTCCGACAAATGTGCCCGCGGAGATCTGCGTGGCCGCAAGTACGGCGCCGCCTACGATGGGGCCAATGGTACGGCCGGCGGCAATGAAGTCGTCTTCTGTCTTGGTTCGGAACGCACTCCAGATGGAAATGGCCAGGATGACACCGAGGTACGCGACGAGGACGATGCCAAGGGTGAAAGTCAACGTCCCGGCTCGACTTCAGGGTTCGCCTGAGAAGAATGTCGCACTCGAGCCCGCTGTCGATACAGCCAGTACCCGCTCGCGAGGATCAGCAGAACGATCACTGCAGCATCAGCCACGCGGTTGGCCGAGATCGTTCCGCGCTGGGGCGGCAGCCTTACAAAACTCGGCAAGTTCTCCGGCCGGGCAACGACATCCTCGCCGTCGTGGCTCAGTCTGGGAAAGCCATCCGTGAGTCTTGCGTCCGGCTCGATTCCCCTCAGGCGAATGCGCACATCGCTCACGCCTGGATCCGTCGGAGGATCCGGGATGATAATGGGGACTCGTGCGACGCGGCCAACCACCTCGTACCGGATATTCACCAATACTTGGCCGCTTCGTTCCGACGGCAGCACCAGCCAGGACAGTCCAGCTCGTTCCTCGAGCGCAGTAGGCCGCACCACGCCATCCGCCACAACCTCGGTCAGCCGGATCTGCTGACCGGCCAACCGCATGACCCAAAACACGACGGAATCCGTATCTGCTGCAATGCGATACGATGCGTCGACAACGGCTCCGTCAGCGTGAACGTCAATGATGACTTGAGCGCCGACTAACCCGGCCGCCTGGGCAGCTACGATACCTGCAGCAAGGAAGTTCAAGGTCACCAAGCTCTCTCCAATCGGGGCGATTGGCAAGAGACCCAACACGTAATGGAGTCTAAATTACGCCGCCGTAGACCACCTCTCGGTATTCCTTCCAGTACACCTCGACGCGGTCGAGCCCGGCTCCACGCAGGATGAGCAGGTCTCGCTGCAGCGTGATGGGCCGGTCGCCTTCGGAGGCTTCGAGATCATCCAAGAACGCTCTCGTCGCCGTCGCATCCAGGAACCGCCCGTCCTGTCCGCCAGCACGTCGGACGATACCCGCGACACGGACTTCCTGCACGCGCCTCTCGACATCCGCGTGCTCGGCCACCACCAAATCTGCGTTGAGAAACCAGCCCGATGGCCGCAAGTGCTTCACTGCCTCGCGTACCACGCAAGCCTTCTCTTCGGCAGTGAGATGATGTAGCGCGTACGCTGAGAAACCCCCGCAGCAACTGCTCTAGATCTCTGAAGTCCCCAAGAATGAACTCCACAGCATTGCAGCGGGATCCAAGGCGTGTCCTGGCGAGCTCGATCATGGACTCGGCTCCATCAATCGCGATGACCGTGGCTCGAGGAAAACGATCGAGAAACCGTTGCGTGAACATGCCGGTACCGGTACCGAGATCCACCGCCGTTAACGACGCGCCCTCATCAAACGGCAACACTTCGAGCGAAACATCTATCAT
>JBDHDY010000123.1:0-8308 GCA_039591275.1 Gemmatimonadota bacterium
CCCGGGCGACGTAAGTGGTCTCTGCTCGGCTGGGCGTTCCTCGCGCCGCTGGTCGTCGGATATCTGTTCGCCGCAATCGTATTGTTCCCCGCCCCCCTATTTTCGTCCACTGAGACGATGCCCAGACTCATCGGGAGCACGGAGGACGAGGCGCGAGAGATCGTGGAGCAAGAGAGACTCTTCCTCGCTAGGGTGGAGGAAGTACCCCATCCCAGCATGCCCCGGGGTGTTGTCGTGTGGCAGGATCCCCCGGCAGGCGTCGTCGTTCCTCAGGGAACCCCGGTACGGTTTTCGGTGAGCAGCGGCCCGCAACGCATCCCGGTGCCCGATGTCGCGGGATACGACATGGCCATCGCGATCATGCTCATCGAATCGGCGGGATTGACGGTGCGGTCAATCGACTCGGTTCAGACCGCGGCTCCCAAGAATGTTACGGTGAACACCCGCCCGCCCGCCGGCACCCCACGCTCGCCGGGGCTCGGCGTCACGCTGGTGGTCAGCGTCGGCGCCCCCACCATCTCGGTCCCCGATCTCACAGGCCTGACCGTGGAGGAGGCCGAGGCTATCTTGGTGGAGGCGGGACTCGTGCTTGGTACATTCTGGCGTGAGACCTCGAGCGCTCAGGAACCGGGGAGAATCTTCAACCAATCGCCCGAGCCCGAGACCTTGATGGCGCCTGGATCGCCCGTGAACGTCGTTCTCGCGCGGAGGCCGTGATGAAGAACCCGGTGCGCATTGCCCCAAGTGTCTTGAGCGCGGATTTGCTCAGGCTCAGCGACCAGGTGGCCGAGGTCGAGGAGGCTGGAGCAGACTGGATCCACATCGATGTAATGGACGGTCGTTTCGTCCCGCCAATCACGTTCGGCGCTTCCATGATCAACGCGCTACGCCGCATCACCGATCTCCCCCTGGACGTTCACCTTATGGTGGAGGAACCCGAGGCACACATCGAAACGTTTGCAGGTGAAGGGGCATCGGTGTTCACGTTCCACCCTGAAGCGACCGTCCACGTGCAGCGGCACTTGGTCTCGGTCCGGGAGCGGGGCATGCTAGCCGGGTTGGCGCTGAACCCGAGCACGCCACTCACCTCCGCCGAAGAGGTGATCGACGATCTCGATCTCTTGCTTGTCATGAGCGTGAACCCCGGATACGCGGCGCAAGCGTACATCCCCGGGGCGACCGACAAGATTCGCCGCGTCCGTGAACTCCTCGACCTTAAGGGCAGCCGTGCGTACCTTGAGGTCGACGGTGGAATCTCGCCGGAGACGATCGGCGCGGCCTGGGCGGCCGGCGCAGACACATTCGTAGCCGGGTCGGCCGTTTTCTCTTCGGCCGCGCCGGGCAAGACTGTCCGCAAGCTTAGGAACATGTGTAAGGAAGGAGTACCGGTATGACGGCGTCGCGTGGCCAATGGATTGCCGTGGCGATCATTCTGACAATCCTCGGGGGCGCACTCACGATCGGCGTTGCTCTGTCGGACGATCTCTTCCCTGTTGCGGTGGGAAGCCGTGCTCCAGAGTTTCAGGCGGTCAACATCGCCACCGGTGACACGATGGAGCTGGCGGATTACCAAGGCGATGTCATGCTCCTCAACATCTGGGCCACGTGGTGTGCGCCCTGCCGTCAAGAGATGCCCTCGATGGAGCGGCTCTATCAGGAGCTCGGCCCCGAGGGACTCAGGATCGTCGCCGTCAGCGTCGATAACGGCAACGGTGACATCGTGCAGGAGTTCGTCGACGAGTTCGCCCTGACCTTCGAAATCCTGCATGACCCGTCGCAAAAGGTGGAGCTGACGTACCAGACAACCGGCGTACCAGAGAGCTTCGTTATCGACCGTCACGGCGTAATCGTCAAGAAGGAAATCGGCGCCATCGACTGGGACCAGCCCGCGCAGCAAGCGCTCGTGCGACGGCTACTCGCCGTCGGCTCCGAAGAGGCAAGCCAACCCGATTAAGCGCGAGGAAGTCATTCCGAGCGATGCGAGGACGCCGTGGTAATGGCGTTCGATTTCACGAAAATCAAGAAGGCCGCCGTCACCAATTGGCCGATGAAGCTTACGGCCCTTGCGCTCGCGGCGGTCCTCTGGGCGGCGGTGTCCGCCCAGCAACCGACCACACAACTGGTCCCGGTGACGCTCGAGGTCCAGGCACCCCCGGGGCGCACACTCACCCAAGCGCTTCCGCAGGTTCATGCCGTGTACAGCGGTTCCGCCCGTGAGTTGGTGAAGCTCTACACCTCCCCGCCGTTTATCCGGAAGACAATCCCCGACACGCTCACGGTCTCGACCGCCACGATCGAACTTTCACCCCAAGATCTCACGCTGACGGAGGACGCCGGCGTCAGCGCACAAGACATCCTGCCGCGTCGGATAGTAGTCTCCCTCGACTCGGTATTCCGCCGAACCGTCCCGGTCGTCCATCGGGTTACCGTCCGCGCGGATTCCGGCTTTGAGCTCGTAGGTGAAATCAGCGTGTCTCCGGCTCGTGTGGTGTTGAGCGGCACCGAAGAGGACGTGCAGCGGGTTCGGCGGGTGTTCACGACATCGTTACAGCTGCCACCCCTCCGAGCACCAGCTCGGCAGCTAGTTACCCTCGACACGTCTGGGTTGGGCAACCTGCGAATCTCAAGGCGAACAGTGGAAGTCGCGGTGAACGTCACGCCGCTCACTGAACGCTTCTTCCTGGGAGTTCCGGTGACCGTCGAGACAGACCAGGATGGCACGTGGCAGAGCATACCCGCCGAGGCCTCTGTCGTCGTCCGCGGGCCGCTCACACGACTCATTGGGCTGACGCTGGACAGTCTCCCGGTCATAGCGGTGGCACCCACGACAGGAGACAGTGCACGGGTCGGACTCCTCGTTCGGGGACCACCGGGGCTCACCGTGAGCACCGGTCCCGATTCCGTAATGGTGCGGAGAGCGGGTGATGGCTGAGGTCCTGCTTGGCATCGAAACGTCTTGCGACGAGACTTCGGCAGCCGTGCTGGTGAGCAGTGGCGGCCGACCTGAGCTTGCGAGCCTGGTCATCCTCTCGCAGGACATCCATCACGTCTTTGGTGGTGTCGTGCCCGAGCTAGCCAGCCGGGCGCACTTGCGGGCTATCGGGCCGGTGGTCGACCGGGCCCTCGACGAGGCCGGTGTTCCGTTGAACTCGGTGGACGGAATTGCCGTCACGCAGGGCCCAGGGCTCGTGGGAGCGCTGCTTGTGGGGGTTTGTTACGCCAAGGCTCTGGCGGTAGCCGGCGGCCGCAAGTTGATCGGCGTACATCATCTCGAAGGCCACCTCTTCGCGCCGACCTTCGACGATCCCGAGCTCGAACCACCCTTCGTTGCCCTCGTCGTGTCGGGTGGCCACACCGTGCTCCTCGACGTACCGACGTGGGGACGCTATCGGCTTTTGGGGGAAACCCGCGACGACGCCGCCGGCGAGGCGTTCGACAAGGTCGCCAAGCTACTCGGCCTCGGTTACCCAGGTGGGCCACCCATCGAGCAACTCGCCGCGCAGGGATCGGACCGTTACGGCTTCCCGCGCCCGATGATGAACGACGGATTCGACTTTTCGTTCAGCGGACTCAAGACGGCGGTGCTATACGCCGTGCGGGATTGCCCAGACATCTCGGCGCACCGATCCGACATTGCAGCGTCATTTCAGGCATCGGTTTTCGATGTCTTGACTAACAAGGTGTTGGCAGCGCTCGCCGAGACCGGCTACGGGACCGCCGTCCTCGGAGGAGGGGTCGCGTGCAGCCGTTCGCTCGTACGGCATATGAGCGACGCTTTCAAGCGTCGCGCGCGACTCGCAGTAGCACGGCCTCGGCTCAACGCAGATAACGCGGCCATGATCGCTCGCGCGGGGTGGTTCCACCTAGCCAACGGCCGCGAGAGCGATATATACCTTGAGGCCGATCCTAGTCTTCCATGGCCTGGACTCGAACGACACCCAAAGCTCCAGCTTTCGCGCCGATGACACCATGACCGTCTACCCGCTCAAGTTCTTTCTCGGTCCGTTGGAAATCACTGGCTACGGGATCATGATGATGGTTGGGTTCCTGATGGGCGGATGGGTGATCCAGCAGGACCTGCGACGCCGCGGTATGAACGAGGAGTATGCGGCGGATATCGTCATATTCTCGGTGATCGGCGGCATCGCCGGTGCCAAACTCTGGTACGTCGCACTTACCGGTGAGCCCGCGGCATTGTTTTCACGTGGCGGGCTCGTGTGGTACGGCGGATTCATCGGTGGCTTTCTTGCCGTCATCATCAACGGGTGGCGCAAGAAAGTCCCCATGCGGTTGACGCTCGATCTGGCCGCGCCGGCGCTGGTAGTCGGTTACGCACTCGGACGTGTAGGATGCTTCTTAGTGCAGGATGACTACGGAATCCCCACCTCGCTCCCGTGGGGCATGCGGTTCCCAGGTGGCCTGCCACCATCGACGGCGGCCAACCTATCCGGCTGGGGCATCGCAGTGCCTCAAGATGCCCTCCCTACAGAGGTTCTCTACGTCCACCCGACCCAACTCTACGAGGCAGCCGCAATGCTCTTCGTGTTCTGGCTGCTATGGCGTCTTCGCACCCGCTCCCACGCGACGGGCTGGCTCTTTGGCCTCTACCTATGCTGCGCCGGTATCGAGCGATTCCTCGTAGAGTTCCTCCGGGCGAAGGACGATCGCGTCCTGGGCGCGTTTACCGTAGCACAGGCAACAAGCATCACCATCCTGACAATAGGCATCATCATGATGGCCCGCTTCGCACGCGAGGAGCAGCTAACCATTCCGGCAGAATCCGTACTCTTTCAGGGCGCCGGCCGACGACCGTAAGCGTCACTCACCCACGGGCTTCCGCGCCCCGGACCCGACATATCACAGGCAGCTTGTGGGGCAGGTGAGCCCGATGCTTCAACGGGGAAACCTGACGGCAAATCCCAAGCCGACAAACCAATCATCCGGCGCCGAGTTGAGGCCGATACCACCGCTCATGTCCAGTTGGGCGTTGTTGGAGAGTAACAGCGTCAAGCCGCCGTCGAGGGAGTGCATATCGGAACCGCGCTCGCCCAAGGCCAACGACCCGAACGACTCCGCAAATACACCCAATCGCTCCGTGAGGCTAACTCCAAAGGCAAGCGTGTAAAGCGTCTCAGTCCTCGTGTGTCTGCGGCCGGACTGGTCTGCTTCCGTCACCCACCGGGTCCCCACGTTGTACCCGAGGGAGGCTCGGCGCGTGAGTTCATGAGCAAAGCTCAGTCGAAATGACGGGTCTACGCGTCCGCTGCTGAATGCATCTTCACCCGTTGGCACGCTCGCGGCGGCGAGCAGTGCCAGACTCGGCGCGGCACCACCACCTGCGTGGAATTGATACTTGACGCCCAGCTCGATGTCACCCACACCCCGCTCGTCAGTCGGTGCCATCGATTCCCCGCCCCTCACTGCCTGCCACCCGGCAAACCCCAAGCGGGCTTCGAGACCGCTGATGACACCTGCGCGGACCAGGAGCTGGGGTACGGCGTGACTGACCACGGACGCGGTTCCCTCATTGTGTCGGGTGTAGGTCCATCCCGCTTCGAGCTGTACGAATCCAGGGGCCACGGCTGCGCTTGACTCGGTCTGGTCGGGACGATCGGTGACCAGGGGTCCGGACCGCCCAAGAGTGGGCAGTTGCGAATGCGCTGCGTCCGCCAGGGCCACGAAGGGCGTGAGCACGGCAATGGCTGTCAGAAGTCCTCGTTGCTTGGTCATCCCTCTTCTCCGTTTTCTCGGCTAGCGAGCCTTCTTGTCGATGAGCATGAGACTCATTCTCATATGGAAGATCTGCAGCTGACCGTTAAGGGATCGTGAGAAGAATCCCAAGGAGCGTTTAAGGCCGACTCCTGCCTTCGAAGCCCGCGCCGCAGCTAGCCCCTCACATCACCCTGGCCGGTGACCATACGTAAGTAACTGTGGTACAACATGTTCTGTTGACCTACGGTGCGGAATGATCGAAACCGGCCCATAGAAAATGAGGGCTACAACACTATGAAATTATGATAGCCTAATATCTGAAGTGTTGTCAAGCAAAAAACCTGGGATGGGCTGATCGCGTGCCAGGACCAAACGCAGCTACGAGGGGGGGCGTGACGTCGAGCGGGGAAACCGCGGGGTGGCGTCTAGCCGACCAGCACCACTACCGCGCCTGCGGACGAGCTCGTATGTGTCAGTGAAAGGAGGGCTTGCTTGGCACCCAGGCGACGGAACGCCTCGTCGGCCCGACCGTGGAGCTCGAGGAGCGGACGACCGTCGCCGTCCTGAGCGACCTCGATCTCGAGCCACCCAACATCGCGCGCCGCACCCGCATCCTGCAGCGCTTTGTAGGCAGCTTCCTTAGCCGCCAACCGAACTGCGACATGCTGCTCCGGTCGAACCTTGCTCTGGCAATAAGATCGCTCCGCGGGCGTCAGCACGCGCCGCAGACCCCGGTCGCCGAAGCGGGCGATCATCCTCCCAACCCGGTCGATGTCCACGAGGTCGATACCCACTGAGACTGCGTTCACCGCCGTGCTACCCCCACACTCCAGCGAGCCAGGAAGGCGGAGGGAGCACTCCGCCCAGGATGAGCCCCAACCAGACCGCTGCTGCTAGGGCGATCGTGGCCACGATTACGAGGGGCCACCACGGCTTGCGCCACGACGCGACGTCATCGAATACCGCGCGCCAGCGACTAATCTCATCACCGACACCCACTTCCATGGCGAGCCAGGCTGCCTCCAGCGAACGCGCCGCCAGCACGAGATCGGCCTGCCAGCGTTCGAGGGCTTCACGTTGCAGGGCCGTGGCCTCCAGCAGAGCAGTACTCTCGCTCTCGAGATCATCCAGCACGGGGATGAAGCCGGCTCCCGCAGACCCGAGCCGGGCCGCAAGGGCTCTCCGTTCGGCCGGTTCCAGCATCAGCTTGAGGCGCCGGCGCTCCGGCATGCCCACCGCTCGCGCTTCGGCATCGAGATGGGTTTCGATGCGGTCCACCAACTCGTCCGCCACGGCCGTAACCGTCTCGTTCCACACCCCTAGCCACCCTTCTCGTCCGAGCGTGGCGAGGGCGGCCGCCCGCTCGTCGTTGGCCGCCAGCCGGCGCGACTCCCCGGCGAGCTCGATGATCTTTGTCGCCAACTGGCACCGAAACGGCTCGACGGTGATTCCGTCCAGGACCCGACCCGTGCCGGTGATCAGCTTACCGAGGGACGGGCCGAGTTCCGGTATGCGGAGGGGGATAAGGAGTTTGGCGTTGCTCACGTCACGATACTTGCGATCACCTGCTCTGTTTTGGCGAAATCTTCGAACACCGCGTACGCTCCTGCTGCTCGCAGATCTTCTGCAGTGAAGAAACCGGTGGCCACCCCGATTGCACGGGCGTCGATTGCGCCACCGCACGTCACGTCGGCCGGCGTATCCCCGAGAATCACGACATCATGTCCCGTGGGCGGTCGACCCATGACCTTGGTGGCACGCGCGACTGCGATAGCCGGCAGGGCCTCGCGCTCGGCGGCATCAGATCCGAAGGCTCCAACCGCAAACTTTGCAGGGTCGATCCCCGCCCTTTGGAGTTTGAGGTCTGCCCCCGCCGCGAGATTGCCGGTGAGTAACCCGAGCACGATATCGCCGCGCGCCTCGAGCGCCTCGAGTAACGATTTCACGCCTGGAAGCACTCGGACGTTGCGTTCCGGTTTGTGTAACTCGCTGTGCAACAGAGCTGCATATCGATCGCACACCGCCTGAACGTGGCCCGGATTGTCGGCTGAGGGGTGCCCGGCTGCCGCGAGGAGCTCATGGACGATTTGGGGATCGGTCTTTCCGTCAAACCGGAAACCCTCGATTGGGCCGGCCGTTCCCATCTCTTTGACTAGGGCTCGATGAATGGCCTCTCGTCCCGCGCCGTCCGTCCAGAGCAGCGTCCCGTCGATATCGAACAGCACGAGCTTCTTCATCTACTAGGTATTCCTACGAGGCGTTCCACGTGTACCACCGGTCTTGCCTAAAAGATACCAACGCGCCGGTGCAGCGTGCGCTGAACATCACTCGACGTGCAAGGTTGCTCTACGGCCTCACCCTGTTTGGTCTGTTGGGGGGGACGAGGGGGGCGGGTCTCCCGCTTTGGCTGCGCAGCTCTTACACCTGACGACTCCTCTGAACGAGCAGATCAGGCATATGAACGTGCCGCATTCCTCGCACGGATAGCCTTCCGAAGCCCGATCCTCGTTGCCACAGGCCCTGCAGATCATCGCATCAACTTCGCTCACAGCGCCTCCTCAAACATCGTACTTCCAATCATACCGCCTGGACGAGA
>JBDHDY010000124.1:0-8174 GCA_039591275.1 Gemmatimonadota bacterium
AGACGCAGCCCTCTCCCGGGTGGCCCAGATGGCTGCTACGAGATTGCGACTGGCAAACCCGTCGACGTCATCCACTGCGAAGAACAGGAGCGCTTCCGACTATGATGTACGCAGCACCAGACTACGCCATGGGCGCCGAAGGCGAAGAGGTCTACCGCGAGTCCAAGATGGGCGTCCAGCCCGGCCAGTCGGAGAAGGTAGCTAGCTTCGAGCAGGCCAAGCGGCAGATCCGCAAGATGCGGAGCTCGCTGCTAGGGTGGATCAAATTTCGTAAGATGAACGACGAAGTCGCTCGCGGCCTCCGCAAGGCGAAGCTGCCACCTCATGTCGCCGCCAAACTCCTTCACTCCGAGCGCGACTACCGGGCCGAGCAAGCGCTTGCCAACAAACTCTATCACCTCCTGTCGGAGATGTTCGATCCAGCCAGCCTTCCGAGGCCTGACATCGCCAAGGACCCGGATGCGGCTGTGCGACTCGCAAAAATCGCCATCGCCGGCCAGCTCCCAGGCGAGGCGCCTCAAAAGCCCGTCGACCTCGGCATCGTCTGGCTATGGCCTGTCCTGATCGTGGGCGGCCTGGTCTACGTACTGTCCTCCACCATCTCCAACCTGGCCGACGTCGCCAAGGAAAAGGAGCGGCTCAAGTACTGTCGTGACACGAACGCCTGCACCGACTACGGCTTCTGGCTCAAGGCCGCCGGCGTCGTCGTCATCGGATGGGTTGTGTGGGACAAAATGGGATTGAAGGACGCTAAGTTCTTTAAAGGGGGTCGTCGGTAGTGAGGTTTGGGCGTGATGATCTTGTCCGCATCCTCGGCGACCAGGCCGACAAGACCGTGGCCGACGCATTCGATGGCGGCTGCGCGGATGTTGTTTCGAGAAAAATCGCGCTCCAACAGGGGAACATGCTCGACCTGGTCAGGCATGTTTGCCGTTTGTCGAAAGAAGCGGAGAAGGAGTTGACTGAACTGCGAGACACGCTGTGGGAGATCGGCGAGCAAGGAGACACCTTTTATCTAGACGACTACTAAACTCACGTTCTCAAGCGGCTCGCCAATCGAGCCAATCGGGCAGGGTAGTCCGCGTGGCCGTTCATCGTGCGGCCTCGTGGGTCCTTTCGACAACCTCTACTCCTTCACCCGCGCCCCAGGTAATCACGGAGAGCACCTGGGTCACTCGACCGGGGAGATTGGCGGGCAGCTTGGGCAAATGAGTTACAGGACACATAGCGCGCTCGGACAAACTGGTGCCCTTGCGACGGGTGTCAAGGCCGTAACTGCGGTTGCGACCGACCCGTACCTAAACGAGGTAGTCTGCAACGTTTTGCGACTCGAAAAGATCCAGGCGGGCACAGATCCCGGGGCGCCGTGTGCGAAAACCCGTCCCGGGCTGCGCGGCGGCATCGGCCTATCGTCGGCGGTGGGGCCGCTGCGCGCGTTCGTGTATCACCGACAGCACCCATGGATCGTACCTACGGCGGTCGCCGGCATCGTCGGCTTGACGTTTCTGGCGGGGTACTGGGCAGGCAAGAGCCGGAGGAAGCGATGAGTTACAGACGTACAGTTCCAGGCGAGCGCGGCAGGGTCGGCTTCAGCGGCATGGGCTACGTGAGCACCGGCTTCACGCTTGCCGAGAAAGAGACGGCCGTGACCATCGCATCGGCGCCCACCAGGGCCACACGGATCGCCGAGCCCATCCCGACCACGCAGGTCGCTATCGAGCCTGTCAAGACCACGACGACCATCAGCCCGGTCCTCAAGGCGGCGCTCACAGAGCCGGTCCTGGCGCCCATCAAGAAAGTTACCACCGCGATCGCCACCAAGCTCGCGCCAGCACCGACGAGCTCGCCGACGCTGATGACCGCTGTTCTCCAGCCGAAGACGGCAGTCATCGCGCCGGCGGTGTCCGATCCGGCAATCGCCGCAGCGCTCACGTCGACCTCTGAGCAGCCTCTGCTGAAAGTCGCGCCGCCGCCGCCCGTCACGACCGCGGTGCTCACGGCGCCGCAGCCGGCGGTCACGGCGCCCGCTCCGGTGCCGAACTATCCGTCAAAGCTAGTGTCGACCACGGCCACGCCGGTGTCGACCCCAAACCCGCCGAGCGGAGCGGCCTGGTCGTCGGTCTCCTACCCGGCCGGCACCCCTGAGACTAGCGAGCCCGCTGAACTGTTCCCCGAGGACTTCATTCCCCCGCCGCCACCGTCGGCAGCTCTCGCTCCTGCTGGCAAGAAGATGTCGACAGGGGCTAAAATTGGCCTCGCCCTGGGCGCGGCAGCCCTTATCTGGGTCGTCACCCGCTAGGAGTCAGCATGTCTCAATACATCAACATGGAGCACCAGGTCGCACCCGGCGCCCTGGGTGTCGACCTCAAGGGCGCGCTCGACAACGTCCTCACCAACTTCTATCGAGGTAAGATCTCGAAGGAGCAGATGGAGGCACAGACCGCCGCGCTCAAGGCAGGCGCCAAAAACGGCGCAACCAACGGCATGTCGAAGTACCTGCCGATGATCGCCGTCGGCGGTGCCATCCTTCTCGTCGTCATGCTTCTGAAGAAGCGTTAGGAGACCCCATGTCCCAATACATGACCGTGGGTATCGACATTCCGGTATCCCCCGCTATCACGCAGCCGGCGCCGACGACGGCGCTCAAGTGGTCGGGCACACCCACCTCAACGTCCAAGTCGTCGTCGTTTGCCGACGCGGCCAAGTCCATCCTCGAGAACTACTACCGCGGCAAGATCTCGAAGGCCGACATGGAGGCCCAGCAGCGCGCGCTCGCCCAGCAGCGCCAGCAGAGCGGCATCGGCCAGTACATGCCGCTTCTCATGATCGGCGGCGCGGTCCTGCTTGCTGTTGTTCTGCTCAGGAGGTAGTCATGGCGATACGCCGGCGAAGCCCAAGGCCAAAACGGACATATCGACGCGAGGCGATGGACGGGGTCCAGCGTGTGCTGAAGGCGTTGACCGATGTCTACTTCGGCGACGGAGCATATAAGGATCTCAGATGGTCGTGGCATGGCCCACAAAAAGACCAACTCCAGCTCGACATCTCTGAATCGGACTGGTTCTCGATCCTCGGCGAAGGGGGTGTCGATGAACTGGGCGACCCGTTCGAGGTTTTCTGGGTCGTCGCTAACGCCCCACCCGGCTACTACCCCGACATGATGAACGACTACACCGTTTTTTGGAGCGTCGACGACGACGACGACGACGACGACGAGTAGATGCTCGCGATCGCCCTCACCGAATAACCCGACAAGGAACCGACCACCATGTCCCGACCAGCACTGAAACCGAACGAAGAAAGCTTCCACATCTGCGGCGACGCGCGAGATCCGACTGGCATCTCGAACAAGATGGGCAAGCAGTCGACGATGGATCTCACCGGCTCGGCGATCGGCCACCCGGAGATCCGCTTCGACGCCGGCGGCGAGGTGTTCGTCATCACCGCAGACGTCTATCGCGAGGGCGGCGAGCTGCTCGTCCACATCATTTGTCCTCTGTGCTCGAAACCGGGCGACCCCCACGGCTTGCGGATCACCCAGAGCAACAAGCAGATGTCGTACGAGGATGGCCTTTTGTCCGTCGAGCCGTTCGAATGCACCTGGGAGAGCCAGGGCGACCTTCGCCGCGATTTCGGCATGGGCCGCTGCGGTTTGCGAATCGCAATCGACAAAAACGTCGCACGGAGGGTATGAGCTACCACCCGACAGGTCTCACGCCAGAGGAGCATCGCGCAGCCGACATCGACCTGCGTCGCGAGATGCTCGCTGTCCAAAAGCGTGAGATCGAGTCGGGGAAGGTGCGTGCCTTCTGGACCGCGATGGCAGCCGTGGCAACGGCGTTCGTACCACTTGCAACCTTCTTCGGCCTCCAGCGCATGACGAGGAAGCGTTGACGTGGGATGAGTTGGCCACCAGGCGACATATTCCGCCTCGACCGTGGTGATATTCCGGACGCTCCCGAGTACCTGATACCGACCGGAACGTCGCTCTGGCATGGGACGGCGCGGGACTTTGCGACTCTCAAGGAGATGTCGTGGTTCACGACCAGCAAGGGTGCCGCCGAATACTATGCACAGCACGAGGCGGTCGGCGATCGCCCTCGCGTGCTGCATCTCAGGACGACTGAGCCACTTCGCCTCCTGTGGTGGCCGAGCGTGCGCGACCGCGAGCAGTACGCCAATGCCTTGTGGTGGGCAAAGGAGATCTTTGGCGTCAGCTTCTCCGAGATAGGCTTCCGCCGCGTCCCGGAGGCGTTTGCTATTGTGTGCGAGGACTTCGACGGCATCTACATCGAAGAAGAGGACAGCGGCCACACGGCGATAATGGTTTGTGATCCAAGTGAACTCATTACCAGAAACCCGGGGCTAGGCGACCCGCAGAAGACCCTCTTTGGCAGCGAGGAGCGCCGGTATGTTCCGATGGAGGAGCTTACCCGCGAACAGATTCTTGCCCTGCCATTCGACGCCTTCGACGAGGACGAGTGGGACGAGCTCGACGAGGACGACCAGCAGGACATCGTCCGCGGCGACCCACTCAGCATGAAGAAGGCCGACAAGGTTCTCGAAGAGATCCTGAAGCCGATGTACGACTGGGTGGCCAAGCCGAGCGACGACGACGCCTTCGAGCTGGCTGGCGAGTACTTTGAGCAGTGGCTCAGCGAGCACGACTATGAGGGCGACGACGGGGTTTTTGCTGCGGGCGGTGAGGCAGCGGAGGATGTACTCGAAGCGTACCCCCGTCACAGTGCGGGGCAGGTGCGTGCAGCGCTCAACGAGGCGATGGGCGACACCAACAACTACGACTACAGCATCGAGGACTTTGACTACTACACGCGCTGCCGCTTCTGGTGCTGGACGCTCGATCATCAGTCGGTCTGGCTCGGCGAAGACGAGATCAACACCCTGGCCGAGCTGCCCGAGGCGATCCTGGCAGTCGCATTGGAGGACTTTCACAGCTACTCCAGCGATGCGCTCTCGCACACCCTGACAGTGGACGCTATCGACAAGGCGTGGCGAACGAAGTATCCGAGCTTCGAGGCATACATTGATACGGGCAAGGCTGTGGTTGTGACGCCCGACTGGGACAAGATCACCGCCGACGTCGAGGCGATCCTCAAGGACCAGCCGAAGCAGGAGTTCGTATCGCTCGCCGACGAAGAGAACGTCGTCCACACGTTCGACGACGACTTCTTCGTTAAGGACCTGCTCGCAGAGGAACTGCCCGCCGAAGGCGCCGAGATGCGCATGTGCGTCGGTCGCAGAGACATGGGCTACATGGATGCTGTGCGACGAGGGGCAACGAAAATCTTCTCGCTGCGCACACCCAAGGGGCGCCCCAAGCTCACCTTCGAGGTCAGCCTCAACCGCCAGGGCGAGCCCCGCCGCGTTGTGCAGGTCAAGGGCAAGGCCAACCGTCTTCCTGGGTGGGGGCCGCGGCCAGGCGAAGGCAAGTTCAAGGTCGACGAAGCGAGGAAGGCTGTCGAGTTTGTGGCGTCACTGGGGATCGATCCGGACGACGTTAGCGACCTCAAACCTGCGCTTGAGGGGCTTCGCGGCCGAGAGCTCAAGAACCCCGTCCAATACCGAACGCGCGATCACTGCGGCTTCTGCTGCCCGGTCGGCGAACAGAAAGGCAAGTAATGCACCAGACCCGTCACCAACCCATTATCATGCAGCCTATGGGACAGTCCATGGTGGGCGCACAGCTCGTTTTCACGGCCTCGGCCGCGGCGATGGCGTACCACGGCTACAAGCGCACCCGGTCGTACGGCTGGGCCTTCGCCTGGGCACTGTTCGGTGGTGCGCTTCCGATCGTCGCCGTGCCTGTCTCGCTTGCCCAGGGCTTCGGGAAACGGAAATAGCATGTACGTCCCCCAATCAAACGACTTCGTGATGGCGCCAGGCTCGAGGCTGGAGGTCGGCCCCAAGGGTCGGCTCTACGAGACGCTCGGCAACTTTGGCGGCAGCGGGACATTGTTCCTCGTCGCCGGCGGCCTGCTGCTGGTCGCCCTGTTTGCCGGCAAGCGCGGGAAGCTGATGTAGTGTACATCGTTCGATCACGGCCGCTCGCCGACGCCCCAGCTCGCGACCCAGCCAAGACTGCGATGGTTGTCATCGCAGGCGCTGCCGCTCTCTGGTTTGCCCTTTGGTACACCAAGCCAAGCCCAAGAAAGATGCCACGGAACCCCACCAAACTGACCCCCTCCCAAAAGGCAGCGGCAACCCGTCGACGGAAGAGGGTGGCAAAGTTTCACCGCATCAAGAAGACCGCGCTCAGACGCAAGGCCAAGGCCGACGAGGCCGCGAGGAAAGATCGGTCGTGGACTCCCGAGAAACGGAGGCGCGCTGCGCTCAAGGGATGGAAACGGCGACGCGCAAAGGAGAAGAAGCGATGAACATCTCCTACGGACCACCAGGCCAGTCGGGCGTCACCCAGCTCATGCACGTCGGGCAGATCGAAATCGATCAGAACCCTTTGCGACTCGCAAGGCCCGCGGCGATCGCGGCGGCCGGCGTGTGGGTCTATGCGGTCATCGCCAAGGACAGGAAGCTCAGGCGCACGGCCTTTGCCGCTAGCGCTGGCCTTGTCATCGTCAGCCTTCTCGCGAGGTAACAATGCCATACCTGTTTAGCTTCGGCTCCAACAACGTCGACCAGCTTGGCGATCGCCTCGGTCGCGAGGTCGTAGGCGAGGCTGCGTATTTGCCCGACTACCAGCGGGTATTTCGAGGCTGGTCGCGCAACTGGCAGGGCGGCGTGGCCTCGATGGTCCCGAAGGACGGCGCCATCGTCTATGGCTACATCGAAAGGGTAACCAACGCCGAGCTCCGAGAGCTGGATCGGTACGAGGGCCGCGACTACGAGCGCACACCCATCGTTGTCTTCACCGAGGACGACGACGAGGTCGACGCGATCGCGTACCTCTCGCTTCGCGACGACTTCAACGAGCCGACCCGCAAGTACCTGGAAGCGATTGCCAAGACAATCCGGCCCTTCTGGCACAACGACGACGGCAAGCGCGTCACCTGGAAGGACATCAAGGTGATACGGCCACGTAGTCGCGGACCGACGGCCGAGGAGATAGAGGATGAGTTGGCAGGCGAGCGCGAGTGGGGATCTGGCTTTTCGTCGCTCCACCCCGACGTTCGGCGCATGGAGAGAAGGGCCCGCGAAGCTGAAAGCATGTACCCAGGCGTCGAGTGGACGGGCGTCAGCAGCAGCGAAGGCAGCCGGCTCATAAAGAGAGCCGCCAAGGAGGGTCGCCATGCCCACTACGATCGTGGACGCCTCTCCATCGGCGGCGGCCACCGGCCGTTCACTTGGAAACCCCGAGGCGGCAAGAAGGTTCGCTGAGTACACACGTTATCCACAGGCCCCTCGATCCGGAGTGGCTTTGGCCGTTGACAACTCCGAAGCCGGTCATGTACATAGCCTATGTACATGCCTGCATCCGTCCGATTCTTTTGCCTGATTGCCCCTGATGCCCATGAGTGGGGGCCGGTTTCGCGCCGCTTCCTGGCGGCCGTTGCCAACAAGCACGAAGTCCGAGCTCTGCCGATCGGCGGCCACTTTCTCGGGTTCGAGAAGCTCGCCGGCTACGAGGCCTGGGCGCCGCTGGTCGACCTGTTCGCAGGCGACGTCGACGAGGACTACATCAACGTCGTTTGTGCGCCGAGCGGGCTCGACCTGGGCCGAGCGGTGACCGACCAGTCCGTCGCGCCCAGGGAGGCCTTCGAGGGCTTGCCGGCGATCGCCACCCACGGCGCACGCTCCTCGGGCGCCATCGTCTATAAGCCCAAGACCGCTCTCGAGACCCTGTGGACCGACGGCGTGCCCAACGTCGCCATCACGTCGCCGGCGGCGTGGGATGACGAGTTGCAGGCGCTCAGCAAATACAACCTGACCGTCCGCGTCCCCGACGGTGCGAGCCCCGAGGACCTGGCAGCGTTCCTCGGCAAGATGAAGAAGACCGAGACAACCCTCGCGCTCGAAGCGCTCAAGAAGGAGGCCACTCGTGGCTGATGCACCCCGAGTCCTTTATGTCGGCCCGTTCGGAATGCCCAACGGCTATGCCCGAGCTGGCCACGACTACCTGATGGCGCTGGCCCATGCTGGCTGCGAGGTGTCGATTCGTCCGCAGTTCGCCAACTGGCAGCACGAGGAGCTGCGCCCGA
>JBDHDY010000125.1:0-8145 GCA_039591275.1 Gemmatimonadota bacterium
GCCCTCCGACAGGTCGATATCCGTGGGCCGGGACCCACAGCTCACCATGGCCCATAAGGCCATCATCAGGGGTAACCGCGCGCGGCGCATCATCCCGCGGATGAACACAGGGAACATCGTTTCCATGTCTCTCTCCAGCGTGACCCGGGTCATGCACGAGCCCATTTGTGCATGCGGTTAGCATGTTACCCTCCTGCGGCCCGTTGGTGTCGTCCGGTGACACGTGAATCGAACGGCAAGGAACACTTTCTCGCGATGCCGGTCATGCAGGGAGCTTGCCCGGGGCTCCGCTTAGTGAGCAACGTCATTGTTTGCTGCGATGGCCCGTGGGCTATTATCTACTGGAAAGCAACCTTGTCGCGGTTACCACAACGCGGTGAATCGGAAGCGATTTCATAAGAGTTCCTGGAGCTTGACCTCGGGATGTAGGTGTGCCTGGATGCGAATGCCGATACCTGGTGGCGCCCGCCACGGGCCGACGAGACGCATCGGGCGAGAGGAGCGACCATGAGTCTCTCGATCGACGTAGATAAGGTGACTGGGGTGCTGCTGCCCGACGGATGGCATGACGTGGCAGATAACAGCTTTGATGTGGACGCCTACGAGTTCGTGCATCACGGCGAAACCATCCACCGGGGTGGTGAGGGCGGCGTGACATCAGAGGGGTTCCGCTTCAAGGATGGCGGCGGACAACGTTTTTATGGGCCGCTGACGACCTTACAGGCTATCAGGATAGGATAGCCGCTCGCTCATAAAGCGCTCTAACACTGACATTGTGACTGTGTAGTTCGTCTCGATGTCCTGAAAGACGCTTGTTCCGGTCTTGAGATGTCTGCCGGCGCCAAACGCCTGCTGCTCGAGATAGAAGTCGTGGATGGTGGCGACGTGATCGTCCTCCCAGCCCCACTTGTCTTTGGCTTCAGCGATTGCCTCACACGATGCCCCGGACATCAGCATCGGATTCCATCACCACCGCGTGCATGTCGCCGCTCGCTGCATTGCGGCTGTTGTAGAGCCGGAGCTTGCCCCCTTGAGGTGTGTACGTCACAGCGGCCACAGGGTCGGGCTGACAACTTGCGAGAGCGTCCAACGGACGCCCCGGGAGGTACAGGGCGTTATGCAAATGAACGTGCAAGAATCTTCACCTGCTTCCCCGGGGCCGTGGTAAGTCATTGTTTGGCAATGTGTTATGGCCACACATGTGGGCATGGCTCTTGCTCAGTTTGTCTGGTTGGACGATGAATCTGGGGGAAACAGCTTCCCTTGATCAACACCCTTTGAGTGGAGGTGGCGCGGGTTGGGCAAGCGGAATTGGGTGAAACCCGGCTCGGGGCAGCCAGCGTCTCGGGCCAAGTCGAGGTCCGCATCGCCGCCTGGAGGCGACGAGGGCGTTCACCGGTACCCAGCCCCAGGTGAACCGGCCCCGCTCGGGGCGGAGCATGTCCTCAATCCCACTGACGGTCCCTCATTCGTGTTCAACATCGCACCGGACGGCGCGATTCTCTACGTTCATCATGCACGGTCGGACGTCCCCGTCGATCTCCTCGGTACCTCGATCTTCGACCACACTCGCCCGGAGCAGCAGGACTACGTCCGCACCGCCCTCCAGCGTGTTTTCGCCACGGGCGAGGGATGTGAGTATGAATCTCGCGGATTCCCGCCGTTGGTGAGCCATCGCTGGTATGAGTGGAGATTGGCAGGTAACCAACTGGACAGTCACGTGGTCTCGGCAACCATGGTCGTGCGGGATATCACTCCGTGGAAGGAGCGAGAGGCGGAGTTGCGACAACTGTGTGACCGCCTCAAGGAAGACAACGAGAGAATGTCGGCTGGTACTGCCAGCCTGAAAGTCACGCTAGCCGAGTACGACGAAGAACGAAAACGGGCACGGCTCAGCGTGAACAGCAACAAGCAGCAGGTAGAGCAGCTTTCGGCCGATGTGGCTAGGCTCAAGGCCACACTCGAGCAGCGTGAGCGGCAACTCGAGACGGAGAAAGCTCGAAACGTCAAAGACGATGTGGTCACCGCAACAACGATCGCTAAACACGCGACGAGATGGCAAAAGGCAGAACGGGCGCTGGAAGCCGAGCGGGAGAAGCACAAGAGGCAGCTGGAGGAATTGTACGTGGAGCTCGCGCGGCGGGAGGACCGTTCTGTTGTCTCGGATGGGGAACAGGGCGAACACGATAGGTATCGAACGCTGCTGGATCACGCGGGCGAGGCGATCTTCATCATCGATGCGGCATCCGGCCAATTCATTGACGCAAACGACACGGGTTGCCGGTGGCTCCGTCGCCCTCGCGCAGAGCTGATCAAGCTCAAGGCGGCCGATCTCGATTTGGAGTTTCCGGTCGATACCCCTGACGAAAACGCGGACCACGTGCCGAACACTCGGCGCGGGGGGCGAGTGCACATCCTGCGCGACGGCGTGGTGCGACGGCAGGACGGAAGCACCTTTGCGGTTGAGGTGGCGACCGTTCGCCAGCGGCATGCTGACACGGAGTACACGCTGGTGATCGCGCGTGAGGTCAATGCGCGAAGACGCACGCAGGAAGCCTTACACGAGGCCGAGGAGAAATTCCACACGCTCCTCGACCTTTCCTACGATGCCATCTATCTCTCCGCGCGTGATGGAACCGTCGAAGAGGCAAATCGGGCGGCCATTGAACTCTTCGGCTACACGCGGGAAGAGTTACTTCGGTTGGAAGCGCGAAAGCTCTACAAGCACGCAAAGCACATCCGTGCATTCCAGCAGGGTGTCGAAAAAGACGGGATCGTCAGTGGTATGCCGGTCGAGCTTAGTGCCAAGGATGGTACTTCCATCCACGGACTGCTGACCGTCACACTGCGCCACGGAGGGGACGGAAGCATACTTGGGTACCAGTGTATCATTCGAACGGATCGGAAGGCAGAGCCGGCTGCCTCCGGTGCCAGCGTTCCCCCAACTGATGAGGTTCAGTGGGTGAAATAGTATCTTGAGGCAGGGTTGGCTTGACCGCTACGGCTGCAACAACGACATCTTCGTGCTACATCTATAACAACACCCTCCCCAGAACTGTCAACCGACCCAGGCCTAGCTGACCTACGGTTTCGTGGCCCGTATGAGGACGAACGGAGGGAGCGCTTTGCTGATGAACAGGTCTCGGAAGCCTGCCTGTCTCAGTGAAGTGCTGATCTGATCGCAGGTGGGGGGGGCGATCCAGGCCCCTCCGGGGCCCGCCGGCTGAACTGGAGGCGATGCGCCGCGCGTCTTGAGATGGTCGAACCATCCCATCATGAGCGTCCACCAGTGGGCAAGAACACGGTCGAACTTCTCATCGCGAGTCGCAAGGTAATCGACGATGGCAAGCGAACCGCCTGAGGGCAGTGCATCGATGAGCTTGGTGAGCCAAAAAGGCACATCCCGCTCCGACACAAAGCTCAGTACTCTGTTGAGCGTGATCAGGTCTGCACCGGTGGGGAGGTGGTCGTGGAGAACATCGGCCCCGATGAGCTCTACCTCCACACCCTCCGCCTCCGCGGCGACGCGAGTGCGGTTGTGGAAATCGGGAAGCGTGTAGCTGAAATCCAGGGCACGAACCGACAGCGCTGGAAAGCACTTCTTGAGGAGGCATGGAAACCCTGCGCCTGCGGCACCGATATCGCACACGGAGGAGTGCTGAGCGAGGTCGTACTCCAAGTGGGCCCGCATCAGGAGGATCGCGCTGTCCCATAAGTAAGCGCGCGCCTCCTCGTAATAGTCGGTTCTGCTCTTGATGTACGCCGTGCGGGCACGCTGCACAATCTCTCCGAGACGCGTGTCTCGTTCGATCTGCACACCCACGCCGGCGGATTGGCCTGTGGCTGCGGGCGCTACCCAGGCAACGAGCCCCGACACCTCGATGGGCTCTTCGAGGCCCGGCGCACGAATGGCAACATCGATTGCATCGCCGCGTGCAAAGGGCTTCTTGGATTGCACGAAGAAGCCTCCCGTACCGAGATTCACAGTCCAGTCGGGTACATATGCCTCACGATTCGGATACTCGACGCGTAACTGCACCGCGTGACGAGCATGTGCCCTGCGCTGTACCGGTAGTGGACCGGCATCGGCATCTGGTGTGGCAGCGGCGTCGCCCTCCATCCCGGTGTCTTTGGTGGAGAGCTTGGCGGTGCGCTCCGTGGGCGCTGAAGTCGTGCCTATCAGCCCTTCCTGCAGCTCTGCCACGTGCTGGCGAAACCCGTCCATTGCGAAGGCCGCATCGCGCATGAGAAAGCTACGGGAGAGATCGCTGAGCTCGAGCTGCGAGTCGTTCTGCACGATGAGACCAAAGAGGATGGAAAGCTCAATCGCCATCTCGACGGGCAAGCGATATCTCGTAGGATCGCCGACTTGATTTTGTACTTGCCGGACGAGTTCAACCGGTGTAAGCGGCCTTTCACTGAGTAGATCCAGGATCTTCAGATCAGACACACGTCGGAGGACGGCGAACGAAATGGGGTTCAGGTGGAGTTCGAGAAAGCTGCGGAAGTGCTCGTCGGGGACCTGCCGGATTTGTGCGAGCGATGGCAGCATGTGAGCTCCGGAAGGGTACGAGTTCGTAACACGCTTGCCTACGCCACTCCACGGGAGTGATATCAAGCGTCATTCACGCCGAACAATAGCCCGGCCCGGAGAATCAATCCAGTGGTTGGAAGGCTGGGGATATCCCGTCCGGAGAGTGATATTGATGGAAGGATGGGCAAGCTACTTCTCCTCTTCATTCTCGTTCCCGCCGTGGAGCTGGTGCTCCTCATCGAGTTGGGTGGGCGTATCGGAACAATGGCGACACTGGCGCTAATTGTCCTCACCGGCGCGCTCGGCGCCTCTCTCGCTCGATGGCAGGGGTTAGGGGTAGTGGGCACTATGAAGAGCGAGTTGGCCGCAGGCCGCATCCCAGCATACTCCATAGTCGACGGCGTGATCATTTTGCTGGCGGGGGCGCTCCTCATGACTCCGGGCTTCCTCACCGACATCGTTGGCTTCCTGTGTCTCGTGCCGGGTGTCCGCCATGTAGTCAAGCGCATGCTCTGGCGCCGGCTCGAAGTGGTGGTGCAGCGAGGCGGGGCGGGCGTTTTTGTGCAGATCGACGGGCGTAGCGAGAGGGGGAGCGGAGGCAAGGGCGGGCACCAGGGTCATGGACCTAGGTGAACACCAGGTAGTACGACTATGGCTTGCACCACGGCCTGTGCGAACTACGTTATGCGGGACATCACATCGTTGGGGAGGGTAGGGAGCCGCCCATGAACGAACAACAGACCACCCCGATGGCCGATTACGTGGCCGCGCTCGATCGGACGGCCGACGCCGCCAGGGCCCTGGCAGACACACTTCGCGGCGCTACCACTGAGGATACGCTGTTGAAGCACGACGTTCTCACGAGGTGGAAAGAGCTGTCTGCTGAGATGTCATCTGACGCCCAACTGATTCATGACGCAGGCGAGCGGTACCAGAAGTGGGCAACTGCGCGGTTCAAGGAACGAATTGAACGGGCCTCGTACAGACTGCCGTCCTACCAGCGTTAGAAGCGCGGACTATCTCAGCGGAACCAGCTCCTGCGTCTCTCGAGACTCCCGCGTCTGTCGTAGCCACTTCTTCGGTCCCTGAACGGAGCGTCGGCTGGTTTCCACTGGCGCGTTCGTCGGTCGCCGATCCGGCGATCCCTTCCAGTGCGACGGTCGGTGCCGTTGCTGACCGGTCCGGAGCGGCGTGCGCGTGGCGCTACCTTGCGGACGACAAATCGGTCATCGGACTTAAGGGCAGCGTCTGCCGTCCCGTGCACAATCTGAACGTCAACCAGCCCTTGACGCGCGGCTTCCCGCACTTGCTTGTTTCGATCTCGAGTCAGGGAGTTGAGCCTTTCCTTCGCAACTGCCCCTCCGGCCAGGACCAGGCCCTCGACGGCAGCCATGCGCATGTTGGGGGAAAGCCCACCCTTGATGAGTCCACGGGGTTCCGTCGCCTTGATCAAAGCTCGCACGGAATCGGGCGTGCCGATGCGACCCATCGCTCGATAGAGTTCTCCTAGAACGGTTTCGTTCTGCTCGGTTTCTGCAGCATTCACGAGAAGCATGGCGAGTGCCGCCAGTCCGCGTCCCCCGATGTTCTTCAGTACCTCCGCCCGTACCTGGGGGTCGCGGTCCCGAATGACGATACTCAGATATTTGACCGTTGCTGGTTTGCCGATCTTAGCGAGAGCTGTGCCCACCGACTGGCGAACGCGCTTGTCGGAGTGGCGGCATGACTTGCCCAGCGCCTCCACACCTTCCTCAATCTTGAGGTCGCCCACGAGATCGGCGGCGTTCCGTACCACATACCACTCGTGGTGGTTCAGCATACTCACCACAATGTCCAGGCCGCTGTCGACTCCACGCAGAACCTCAATGAGAGCCCGGCGTTCAGCGTACGTCTTGGCCCCAACGAGAAGATCCAGCAGCAACCTGGTAGCGTTTCTTCCCGCCCGGCACATTATCTCTCCAACGTCCTTCGCGTAGAGCGGATCCAGCAGAAACGGCGTCAGTGCTTGGAGCGCACCAGGCTGCAGGACGCGCTTGAGTGCAACCGCATAACGGCGCCGCGCCTCCTCCCGCACCTCGTCGTCTTCCTGTCGGACGACTGTGATGATGGCATCGATCGCTTCGTGCGTGCTGTTCCGCTGAAGCGCCTTGTTGATGCTAGCCATTATCGGGCTCAGGCCCTTGGAGATGGTGTCTGGATCTTGTCCCTTGAGCCTGACCACAGCCCTCGCCACGGAGGTCGGGGCTTCCTTGTGGAGCTCTACCAGCTGTTTGTAGGCCGCGCCATCTTCGGCGGAAACGAAACCCGATGGGCTCGTACCGGGCTTGGGTGGCACCGGTGCAGCTATCCGTCCCCTGATCGCGCCGAGGGCTTTTGTGACCCGGACGGCGCGACGCGCCCTCAAGATCTTTGTAGCCTCCAGGCCCACCATCGAGACCGTGCTCGATTCGGCCGTTTGGAACTCCTGAAGTCCTCCATTTTGTGCAGGATCGAGCGTCAAGGCCCGCAAAGCAGCAAGGAGATCCAGCGGAGCGGCACGGTGAGCGATACGCATCTCGCCGATCCTGTGCGCTTTCATCCGCGAGGTCAGGTTTGTGACGAAGGGAAGCTCGCGAGGGACCGTGAGGCCCTCTACTGTGAGGGTGTCACCGTCTAGACAGAGAGTGGCGCTCCTCTGATCTGTCAGGGTCACGAGTGCGTGAAGGGCCGCCCGCGGCTCGTCTGAATCGGGTGCAGAGCGCCCAAGAAGCTCGAGCATGCGGGCCATGATGACTGCAAGCTTTTGCTCTTCTCTCACCCTCGAACATTTCCAATCTCGTCTTGAGCTGGGCCGCCGGGGTGGATTCCTCTTCGCTGGCGCGACTCCAGCGCTTGCTGGACATTGGTCCCGGTGGCCCCGTTGCAATGTCGATTACTGACATTGAGGGACAGTTCGCGCCAAGGGGGAAGGTACCTCCCCTCGAATTGCCCTGCAACGGGGGTGCCAGGACTTCGGCTGTCCAAGCTGATGGGGCAACTCGTGAGGCTCGCTGCGACTGTCCTGGCTGCTGGGACATCCGGGTTCTATGTTTGCGACGGGAGGCTTTCGCCGGGATCAAGTGCGCAGGGCTGCCTCGGGGGCTCCAGATGTCGTGGACTGGTCGTCACCGCTTCTCCAGGTCGGCAGGTTAGGGCCGCGCCTACCACGACGGGACGGGTCGTCGGTGGCTCCACGCACATTCCACAGTCTCCACGTCCGGCGCCTCAGTCGTTGCGCGGCGGCCACACCTTTTGAGAGGGTCGGCTGAGGAAAGGTCGGCCGGGCCTGGAGCGGCGGCCGGACAGGGGCGAATCCCGTATTCATAATTGATAGGCAGCCTATTGGTGCCTTAGACGGCATGCAGGAGGTCAAGATGACATGGGTCCCGCCAATCCCGGGCATTCCACGGTGCTATCCCGATCACCGTGCGGCTCAGCTCTGCTGGTCTGATGCCAGGCATGGTTGGGAAGGCCTTAGCCGTCGCCCAGGAGCAGGGCCGCGAGACCCAGGGCAGTCAGCCTCTGGCGCCCGATTCGTAGCTGCAACTGGCAGGAGTGGCCCCCCAGTTCGAGGCGTACATGACCGACGAGAT
>JBDHDY010000126.1:0-8131 GCA_039591275.1 Gemmatimonadota bacterium
CAGACCGCCAGTGCTATCAGTAGTGCGTGCATGTTGTGTCTCTGTGGGTGTGGTTATCATTGCGCTTACGGTACCTCTAGGCTATCCACGGCAGCGTCTAGCCACGGATGCGCCAATATGAAGAAGTTGTTGCCTCCTTCGATTCTCACCTCAATGTAGTTGCCACGTGATAATTCCCGTATGCCATGCACGGGCGCGTCGGGGTGCGGCTCAGCAATGTTGTGATACGTGCTTACTGCCCATTCTAGCCACATCTCCCGCGCCCATACCCAGTTAAAATGCGGGGAACCCTGTGGGTTCGCTTCGACCAATGACGGCAGCACGCCGAGCAAATATATTTCTTCATGTGGTTGCACCAATTCCAATGTGGTCGCCTTGAGCCGCTCAAAGCATCCAGTCTGATCCGCTTCATCGCGGGGTTGCCCATAGCCTTGGTATTGGTTATTGATCCAATGCGCTACCTGCGAGGCTCGCGCATGCGGCCACAGAGGCCTCGCAAACCACGCATCTAGCGACGGTATAAATCGCCTGTGATGTACGAAACCGCACACCGGTTCGTACTCGGATCTACCAAGCAGAGACGCCCAGCGGGCAAAGGCACTGTCCCACTTGCTTATGCCGGGTTGACTATCTAACCGAAAGGTAGGCGCTGGCGCACTAGGCCCAGTTACATAAGCATACGTCCGCTCGATGGGATGATCGTCGGGCAACACCGTGTGTGACAATGAATCATAAGCCTGAACAAGCACAACCCGCTTGCCGCGGGGCTCTACGATATCACTGGGGCGATTCCGTTCGTCCACACGCGAATGCACAAAGGCATCGCCGTGGCGCGAACGATCAAAGCTGTCGGTCTTGGTCGTCATTGTTCGCTGACCGCCGCCCACGAGCGGGCGTCGATGTTCATGTCCATCCACTCGATCTCTCGCGGGTTTTCGTCAAACCACAACACGTCTTCGGACACCCTCATAATCAGCAGTGGGTCGCGGTCTTGATACGACGGCGTGATCTCCTGCACCTCCGCGACCCCAGTCGAGACATTGAAAGCGGTCCGACTCAATGCATTGTGATAGACATAGGTGTAATTCGCCGTCGGCTGCCCTTCCCACGGTCGCCCGGTATTCCGCCACGGCGTCATCCGCAACAGATAGGGCAATGCCACATTGATGAGCGTCTCCGGCTTCTCGATGCACTTCAGGTAGCCGGGGTGGTCGTAGATGTTCGACGAATGCAGCTCGTAGAAGAACACGAGTTTGACTTCGAGCTTGCCCGGTTCCCCTTTCCGTCCACCCGGCGGCTGCACTACCTGCCGCGACGGCCGCTTACCGCGACGCATCTCAGTCACGGCATCCACAACCTGATTCGCGTGGCGCGCACTGACCGGTTGGCCCGCACGCCAGCGGTCAAGGGTATCTAGCGGCTTGTTATGTATGCGATCAGCCATCATGGCACGTACAAACGCAGGTCGTGGAACTCGGCGTGCTCGTAATTCTGTACAACCTCAACCTCACCGGGGTTTGTCACCTTGATTGGCTCCTTGGTCTCGGGGTCTCGGTAGACGGCAAGGGTATCCCAACCGGGCACGGGCAGTTCCCATCGCACGGGGGCTTCAGCGTCTGTGTACGCTATCAGTGTCGTCCCCTCCCGGCGCTGGAACTCGTAGGTGTTGTTCCACGTCACGCCCCCATCGTCCGAGTACCCGTCCATCTTGGTACAGAACCATGTGCCAGCCACGTCGCCCATGAACACGGTCGCATTCGTGTGACGGCGGTACATCCTCGACGACCCGCGGCCGCCGTTAGGCACAGCCACACCGGGACTGAAGTTCTCGCGCCGGCGAAAAATCACCATGTCCATCTCGTCTTCAAACGCGATCTCGCCGCCCTGCTCCACGAGTGTTGACGTGCCCGCCTCCTCGTCTTTCACGATGTGCGACACAAGTATCTGCTGGCCCTTCTTCGGCCCGGCCAGGTGCATGTTCGTCGTCGCAGACTGCACTGTGGATACGATCTCGATCTGCGCAGGCTCAGTCTCGCTCGGCTCATTGTTGAACCAGCCGCCACCGTCCGCCTGTATCCCGTACTCGACAGTCACATGGGCTTGTGACGGGCTGCCTGGCACTGGATCGGCCTGGACGTTGGTGACAAACAGGCCAAGGGGACGGCTCCAATCGCCGTATCGGGGAATGCCGGTTACTTGCGTGGCACTGCCAAGCCGCAGTTCTACGGGACCACCCAGGCCGGTGACGTGCCAGACGAATACCGCCCGTGTGCCTTGGGATGTGATGTTGACGTAGCCCTTGTCAACGAGGGGCGCGGCGCTGGCCTCGCCGAGAACATTCGGGGGGACCCATATTTGACCGCGTTTGCGCGTTGGCGTCTTAGCCATCTTAGCCATCGTTACGGTCCCACCATTGCCACTTGACTCCACCGTTTCATTTCAGCGAGGTGCTTATTGGCAATCACCTGTTCTTTCCACACCTTTTCGTCGAACACGGTTTGCTGTTTCTTGGACCCGCCGCTGAGCCCCGGTATGAACGTGCGGGACAAGTCGACCTGTGCGAATTGGGTAGGGGCGCCGCGCATCGCAGCCTGTGGCGCGCTCGGTGCGGCCGCCCCCGCTTTCAGCGTGCCTCGCATGAATTCAAACGGGGCCGTAAGGAATCTCTGCATGTTCAGCAGCGGCGCCCGCATGATCGCGGTAAGCGGCTCGAAGAACGCCTTGAACCGATCCGCAGCAGCTTGGGCTAGGCTGGACTGTGCGGCGTTAACAACCGCGTCCATTGCGTGTTCCAATTGCGTTCCCCAGAGCGGTACGTTGCCGGATGCCTTCACGTCTTCAGCAATCCGTGCCATAGTGGCCGCTTTGCTAAGTGCTGCACCACGCTTGCGGACACGCCCACTCACATCCGGCGCCATACCCATGCCAGCAAGTGCCTCTTGTATGCTGATGGCAGCGGCGTGCACGTCCGAGACCATTTCCAATACGCCAGCCTTCATCCCCGCGAAGAACAAATCCATGAAGTTCAATGCTTTCACGGCGAACTCGCCAACGGCGGGCAGGATGTCTGTCGTCAACTTGCCACGGAAGTTGGCGAACGTCTCGGTCAGCCGGTTGGCTACGACTGTCATAAACGCCGACATCGCAATCGTCGCAGTGCGCGCGAGCCCGGTCAGTGATGCCTTCATGCGAGTAATTGCATCGTTCACCTGCTCCACTCGCAGGACATCGAGGCGAGATAAGACCAGACCAAAGCGCACCGCCTCCTGCATCGCATCTCGCAGACCTTCAGTGCCCCTCTTCGCCAGGTTAACCATCGCTACACCTTCAGAGTCGAACAGCTTGAAGGCGAGACGGACGCGGTCGGATTGATTGCGCACTTGTGACAGCGCCTCGACAACCGCCTCAAGTGCCGTCCCCGCGCCGCCGGCACTCAGGATTACCGGGTCCAGACCCAATTCCTTCAAAGCGTCCTTCGCCTCGCCCGTGCCTTTAGCGGCCTCAGCCAACCGCCTGAGCATGCGCTGCAAGGCCATATCGAACGTGCGCGCTTCCACGCCTGCCAGCGATGCAGCATGGCGATAGGCGATGAGCTTTTCGGTGGTGATGCCGAGCTTATCCGACACCTTTCCGATAAGGTCGACTGCCTTGAGTTGCTGGCGTATCCACAGTGCCATAGCGCCCGCGGCTACCGCCGCCAAACCCACGCCGAACTTGGCGACTTGCCGCGCCATTCGACGCACGCCCGCCGTAAATTTCGACAATGAACGAACGGCCTTCCTTAGGCCCTTGACGAACTTGCCCGTCCGCGCGATGACACTTACTGCGATGGATGCAACTGATCTAGCCACGCTTACTCTTCCGTCGCTCTACGACTGCATTCTGCGCCCGCATGAACGCTTCCATGACCTGCCCAATCTGTTCGGGTGTTTGGCGCCGTGCGCGACGGCCAAACTTCGGCATGAAGTCCGACGGCTTGAACCGCTTGCCGCCCTTGCCGCGGTTGGCGTTGGCGATAGTCGCTGCAATAATGCCGGAACGCAGATCGGCGCGCTCCTCACCGAACGGCTTGCGGCTGGCGTATTCCATCCATTCATACATCAGGGCAAGCGGTACCTCCGCGAGCATCGCGTCAACGTCGACGCGCCCCAGTTCTTTTGCGAGGTCGAACGCGAACAGCCTTAGCGGATCGTCCAGTGCTTTTTTTGCGTGCGGACTCACCCTCCTCTGTGAGTCCGTTTATTTCCATGATCGCAAGGGCGCAGCGCTGGACAACGGCTAGCGGCGCTGCGAGCATGGCATCCATGTCCTCATTCGTTAATATGCGCTTGCCCGTCTTGTCGCAGATACCTAGGATGCACCATCCCGCCAATGCACGGGACTCGTCGACTTTACCGTTAGCGGCAGCGTCGCCTAGCCTCTGCACCTGCGTAGCGTCCGACGCTTGCAGTTCGCAGACATACACGAATCCATTGTCTCCCCACTCCGGCGTGTCAATCTTGCGAACACGCGGCGCCGAGAATCCTTTTAGAATGGTTGCCCGATTGATCTGTGACATAACGCACCCTTACGCCTTGGTGACGGCGCCCTCGAACTTGAAACGCAAATCGGCTGTCATCTCGCCTTCCATCGTAATGTCCACGCTCATTGATTGCAGAAAGGCCGTACCGGTATACGTGTTCGTGGCGCCAATCGCCGCAGGATCAATGGTTAGCGTCTGACTATCGCCCATTGTCGGCAAGGCGTGGGACGCATCAAATAGCACGGCAGCGCTTACGGCCCCATAGTCGGGGATATCCCCCGCCGTGAACGTGCGTGCGGTACTAGCCATGTGGGTCAAGTCGATTTCCGGCACCTCGAACCCGTCCCAGGTAACACCGCGCAGTTCGTATGTAATGCCCGAAAAGGTTAAAGTCGTGCCCGTTCCTGAATCCGACGCCATAGCCATGCTCCTAAAAAACAAGGGGCCACACGTTTCCGTGCAGCCCCGAATGGCAGCGACGTATTCGGCCGTCTCGCGGGTAGCTACTCCCGTTCCAGCCTCAGACTGCCGGTGAACGGCAGCCCCTTCGGATTCTTCTATCTACACTGCCAGCTCAGGCAGCGAATGTTCGTATCTGATAGTCCATTCCTGGATAACCTTGAACGTGCCCCATTCGCGGCCGTCCGGATCCGGGGTGTAGTCCGGTATATCCCGTCTCCAGAACGCGCCGCGCACTGTTACGGTATCCGGCGCGCGACCGATGTCCCGATGGTTCGCGTGATCCAGCGACTTCCGCACCTCGTTCGCTAGCTCACAACTCTGAGTATCCTTGTCGCCGTAACAGGCAATTTGTACTTCGGCGTCCGTGACGGTGCCTGCGTTGGCCATGTGGCGCCAATCCTCACCGCTGTCGTCGATGATCTGAAACACGATGTACGGCCGCCGCGGCGCACGTTGACCCAACACCGCCATGTGGAACACGCGGTCGCCAACCAGCAGTGCAACCTTGCTATGGTGCAACAGATGCGACTTGATGGCGGCGAATAGGCTCATCCCAGCGTCCCTGTTGCCTTACGAAAGTGTCGCGCGGCTTCACGTTCCACGCCGTCACCGATGTCGTGACCAATGGCCCGTATTTCTTCATCGTGGTGTTGGTTAATAGTCCGGCGCGTGTACGCCTTAGCCGGTGCCCGCGGGTGGCCGTACTCCACGGCGTGCGGGTAATACCACTTATCATCGGGCGCAATGCCTAACGCTTCGCGCGTCGGCAAGGGCCACTCGTAACGAATCCACCGCCGACTACGAATAGAATTCACCTTCACGGCGTCCATCGCATCCGCTGTAACGCCTGTGTCCTCATGCTGCATCCAGGTGCGAACGACCCGCTCCTTTGTCCGTTTCGCAGACTTACGCAACGCACTGCGCACGACCTTCTTTTGCACCTTGGGCTCGAAAGTGCCAAGCAACTGCGTCACCACGTCCGAACCAATGAGGCGTATATCAACGATCGGCTCAGGCATTATCCTCGTCCCGGTTCTCGATCACTATTCGGCACCCAAGTAGCCAACCGGCCGCACGTATCAGTCTACTCGCGAACCACAGACGCCTGTGGAACCCCACGAGCCCGGTAAATCGCACGACCATGGTAACATTGCGCATCACGCGCCCTATTGGTATGTTTACAGCGCTACTCGCCATCGTCGTCTCGCTCACAACAGTCCACTTGAAACCACGCTTGCCGCTCGATCTCCAGCGGATCGGACAGTAGCTCAATGATCCGCCCGTCGTCTCGCCGCTTGAACCGATGGGCACCCGTCAGGCCCGGCCACCAACGGCCCGTTGCTAGGCTCGTGACCCGCGGCTTGTTCGCCTGCGCCTCGTACTTCTCGCGGCCCTGCAACGGCCGCAGATTGATCCACACCTCGCCGCCCGTGCAGTCAGTGTACAGCGTGTGGTCCGTGGGATCGGATTGCTCCTGGATCACCACAAGCACGTCAAGTTGGCCTGCTCCGATTGCCATCAGCCTGCCACCAACAAGATTTCCACCGCCTCAGTGCCGGTTCCCGTTATCGTGATGTCCTTGTGCGTCGCGTCCACGTCTTCAAGCCAGTCAACCTCGCCGCCTTGCTTGTGACCGCCGGGTCCGATCTCGATCTGCTCCGCCGACGCATTGTCCTCGCCGAACAGGTTGTAGCCCGTCACGGCGTCCGTCTTGGCGACGGTAATGCCCGCCGTATTACTAGCCGGGCACACGAACTCCCATTCCTGCACCTTTAGCCCGGTGAAGTCGACCGTGGTGCCGTCGTCGCGTGTCAGACTCGTAAGATCGAGGGCCAACGTGCCAGCGACCAACGGCAACGTGCGACCATAGCACTTCGTTACCGGAGGCGTGGAGGTGGCGTTCAGCGTCCGCGCGGTGCTCGTGGTTGGCTTATGTGTGATCTCGGGATCGTCGGCCAGGTCGTAGTCCAAGCCCAGCGTCTCATCGATGTGCAGCATCGCGTGAATGTGTGCGGTTACCTTGGCTGCCATGCTAATACGCTCCTATCTGGTATTGGCGCAGTAGACACTTAGCGGCCGTCACCAAGGCATCATCGCCGGGCCGATCAAACAGGTATTGAACGTATAGCAGGATCGCCGTCCTAATGTTTTGGGGCACATCCGAAGCACCGCCATAGCCTGCGTCATACGTCACAACCACGGTGTTATCCGTGTCCGCCTGCGTGGACGGATAAGTCTCACCCTCGATCGGGCGCACGCGCCCACGCTTCACGGCCGTGTCCGCCTGGTACAGCGCCGACGACCATGTCTGGCCGTCGCCGTTCTCATCGGTGTAGGTGATCGACCCAACCGAGGCCAGTGGTGGATACGGAAGAACGATAAAGGCCCCATCTTGGGGGAATCCATCCATCTTCCGTACCCACGTAGCCGTCATAAACTGGCGACGAGTAAAGCCCTCAGCCCACGTCCGCGCCGCGACAATGAGGCTCTCAACTACCGAATTCTCAGCGGTAACGGTGATCCGCGCCCATTGTCTGGCTTCGTCAAGGCTGACTGGCTCGTCAGTCGGCGCTACGCTTTGCGTCAGCTTCAGCGGCATCGGCGGCTACCTTCCGCGGCTTTCCGCGCCTAGCTACAGCCGTCTCCGGCGGCTCAACACTCGCCACTTCCACGCCAGCGCCTGTAACGATCACGGCCGCCCCACGGTTGACAAAGTGCATGGCCGACGCCTCGGATAGTGTCACCTCATCACCCTCGTCGTAATGCTTGGCGCTATCATCCTTCACGTCATAACCGCGCGTAAATCGGATCTTCATACGTCACCTCAATCCGTGATCGCCGTCGGCGAAGACGACGGAATCATTGCGTACCGCGGCCACAGAATGTATAGGATGCTGAGAACAATCCCACTGCCGCTCGCATTGACCGCCGACAAACAGTCAAAGCTATTTGCCTGATCCAAATCCGACGCCGGGATGTCGACGATATAGATCAGGTTCTTGTTAGCCGTCGCGTCCGTCGTGAACGCCGCCGAAGCAATCGTGAGCGCAGACAGTGTGTCGCCCGCACCAGTGTCGATGCATGCCCAGCCGCCCCGGGTGTCCAGTGTGCCCGCAACAATCTTTGCGCCTGTCCCTGCAACTGCCG
>JBDHDY010000127.1:0-17077 GCA_039591275.1 Gemmatimonadota bacterium
CGCCAGCCAGGCCTCGGCGTCCTCAGGGCCGAGAATATCAGAGCAGGCAGCAAGAACCACGCAGGCGGCGACCAACAACGTCTGAGTGAATGAAGCCACAGATGAACGCAGATGAGCGCTGATGGAATTGTGGTTTCCACTCCCCACCACTCCGGCGGTGCAGGCAGCTATTAAGTCATGTCGGTCATGCCGGGAGCTGGCCGCTGGAAGCTGGCCGCTGGAAGCACTTCTCACTTCTCACCTCTCACTTCTCACCTCACTTGCCACCACCGACGGATGCTCTCTGAGATACCGTCGCAGATCGCCGACATCGTACCGACCGTTTTGGTTCCCCACGGCATCGAGATACGTGAGTTCGTCATCTGAGAGCGACGTCTCACCCTGTTGCGCCAATGGGCCGAGGAGCTCGCCGAGGGGCAACGTCGTGGTCGAAAGCACGATCCTCGCGATCCCCTCTTCGAGTGAGATCGAGTAGAATGTCACAGGCGACGGAGCACCTGAGTGGAGTCGCGTCGAAGGAACCGTCACATTGGAAAGGCGCTGTGTGCCTGAAGCGCCGAAAGCGTCTCCCGGCACGCCGCGGTCGCCGCCGTCGAACGCGTTCCGCAGCAGCGCGCCGTCTCCGTCCGCTTCGACCACGTGCACTTGATAGACCTTCTCGCACGAGCGGCACGGTCGCCGAGGCCGGTTAACGTCGACGTGGTAGACCAATACACCGGGGAGTGGAAGATCCTGATCAAACCCGGTGCCATCGCGAAACTCTACGAGAAAGTACTCTGTTGCGCTGAGTGGTATCCGTAGAACCTTGCCCGACGTAATCACCGGGTCCAGGATGAATTCCTGATTCAGTACTGGGCCGACCACCTGCTCCTCGGACAACCAGCCCAGCACGCTCTTTTCCCAGGGGCCCATATGCGGCGGGCGATTGACGACCATCCGGGCGCTGCCGTCACCACAACCCCAGGTACCACCGGCCATCAACGACCAGCAGCCGGCCACCCACGCGCGGTACGCCGGCTGGGAGCCCTCTGTATTGTCGTACAGATCAGGGAGACCCAGGATATGCCCCATCTCATGCGCGATGACGCTCGCGTTCAAAAGCTCCAGGGATTCGCACGTGACCGTGCTCTGCATGATGTAGTCGTTGACCAGCACAAACCCACCATCAGGACGCGGGTCATCAGTCTCAAACGACCGTCCCGTCCAGTTGGATATGCGCGATCGGTGAGGCCAGGGAGCCGGTCCCCCACATGATGCCGCTTCCTCGAGGTACTGAAACGCAAGAGCGTCAACGTACCCGTCGTCATCACCGCTATTCGGGATACCGTCCAGGCCGTCGTTATCGAACTGCCCGAAGTCAGTGACGATGTCGACCTCCGCCAACGCCTGGGTCATGTAGGTGCCGGTCCCCTCCCCAATCGTGCTACCACCTTGAGTCTCAGTCAGCGTGATCTCGGTGCGGACCCACGGAAGCACTTGCCCCTCCACAGTGAGCCGCCCTCCCGACACCTCGTTGTAGAAATCGCTGAGCGTCCCATGCGGCGCCGGGCCATCGAAGAGCACCTGCTGGATCTCTTCACGAGTGAATCGAGGCTCAGGGGAATCGCCGAAGAGTGCCTGCACGATCACCACCGGCAGTGTGCCGGTGACCAAAGCGTTTTCGAGCTTGGCTGTCCACCCGCGCTTGACCTCGAAGAAATCCGGTTGCCTTTGGATGATCTGGTAATACTCGGCCGGGAGCTGCCGCCCCATCATGTACGCGGTCATCTCCAGGTCCTGCCCACCCGCCGGTGACGCAAACGTGGCGAGTAGACCTGTAACGGCTACCGGTATCGCGTGTCGTGGCGACGTCATTGGAAATGCCATAGCACTTCGCTAAAAGGTCTCGGCGAGATCGAACTCCACCTCGTATCCCGCAAGCGTCTCTCTCACCTGGTCGTAACCGTCGGCGACCTCGAGCACCGTCACGGTCGGGGGCGAGCGGATGTCGGCTACGCTCATACGAAAAGCGATCTCGCCCGGCTCATCCAGAACAACGACGAGCGTGACCACCCCGACTCCTTGCCGAGCAAACACCTGTCCCTCCACGGCCATGACCTCACCCAACCCCGTACTGGTCAGTTCGAGCACGGCCGAACCTTCGGGGCCCGCTGGGGAGAGGAGTACGGCGTGGAGTATGCCCGGGGGGCCGGGACTCGTTGGCTCAGGGGTGCACGCGAAAATCACCGTGACCAAAATACAACCTGAAAATACCAGGTCACGAGGTCGCAGGAGCCGAGCGCACTCTGCACGAACCGTTCGGCACGAAGAACGCATGATCACGCGCCCCCATGGGAGGAGAAAGGGCTGGCTAGATCGCAGGCTTGTCGCCTCTATCGTGGAACGAATCTGTTACCCGCAATGTGACACAATGATCCGATGGACGATCCAATTTCGCACTCAATTCAGAATCTCGATAGAGCGAGTAGGGCATGGTGCTTAGGGCTTGGGGCTTGGGGCTTGGGGCTTGGGCGTGGGAGAGAAAGAAGGGTCACCGGGACCGACGGTTTCGAACACTGGTCGCGCAAGACCGGGACTGTCATGTTGGAGTAGACATGGCTGCCTCGACGTGCATTGAGTTCCTGCAGTGGGCACTTCCCAGACTCCAGCTCCGCTGGGAGGGTTTTCGGCGGGTGCACCATCAGGTATGCAAGCGCATCGGTCGCCGTTTACAGGAGCTCAAGTTACCCGACCCGGTTGCTTATCGCACTTACCTCGAAGCCCATCCCGGAGAGTGGGATGTCTTGGATTCGTTCTGCCGGATCTCCATCTCCCGATTTGGGCGCGACCAAACGGCGTTCGACCGACTAGCCACCGAGGTGCTGCCACTTCTCGCGTCCGAGGCAGCGGCGCGGGGAGATACGGAACTCAAGTGCTGGTGCGCAGGCTGCGCATCGGGAGAAGAGCCCTACAGCCTGAACATCCTGTGGAAACTCGAGCTTGTACGGCAATTCCCTGCACTGACCCTCCACATCGCCGCGACGGACACTGACGAACAGCTCCTGGACCGAGCCCTCGCGGGTCAGTATCGCCAGAGCAGCCTGAAGGAGTTGCCGTCGCACTGGATCGACGATGCCTTCACGCACTCTGGGGAGTGGTACGTGCTTCGTTCGGCGTTCCGCAGGCGAGTGGAGTTTCACGTACAGGACATCCGCACACACACACCTGATGGACTATTTGACCTCGTGCTGTGCCGAAATCTCGCGTTCACGTACTTCAACCGTGAATTGCAGCGCTCAACACTGGAGCGGTTGCTTGCGACCCTCCGGCCGGGAGGAGCGCTCGTGATCGGCGTCAAAGAAACGCTGCCGGAGGAGGCAGTGGGCACGGAGGAGTGGGTGGGGGAGGTCGGGGCTGGCGGCAGCTGCCCCCTCGCGGACCCATCACATATTCTGCATGATTACAATCTCTGAACAGCCAACATCCGGGATAACATGGACGCCTCGATCATTCAAACTGACACCATTTCCGCCAAGGAACGCTACCAGCTCCTCACATCACTCATCGTGCCCCGGCCCATCGGCTGGCTTGGGACATTCTCCAGGAGTGACGTTCCGAACGTTGCGCCGTTCAGCTTCTTCGTAGCGCTCTCCGGCACGCCGATGCTGGTAGGGGCGTCGATCGGCCAGCGCAAGGGAGAAGCGAAGGACACACTCACCAACATTCGGGAAACGGGGGCCTTTACGGTAAACGTGGTGACGGAATCTCATCTCAACGCCATGAACGCGACATCAGGAGACTATCCGGCGGACATCGACGAGTTCCGCGTGGCCGGACTGGCAATGGCACGCGCGGAATCGGTTCACGCACCGTACGTGGCGGACTGCCCGGCGGTGTTGGAATGCCGGCTGTTCCAGGAGGTCGAGCTGCGGGGCGCGCCGAATACCTTCGTAATCGGCGAAGTTTTCATGATACGGCTGGACCCGAAGCTTCCCTTCGTGTCGGGCACCCGCAGTGTAGAGACAGAATCGCTCAAGCCGGTGGCCCGCCTATGGGCCAGCGCATACGCGTTCCTGGGAGAGACGATCATCCTGCCCCGTCCCAAGATCGAGTGAGAGCACGATGCCGATCCTTGCCCGCAAAATGCTACGCGGAGGCGGCTAAGCTATCTGAGACATTGCGATGTTCCGACGGGTTCCGGTCGTCATCGTCCGTGTGACACGACCCTGCAGGCTGCTATTCGCTGGACAACACGCGTATGGGGTCGATCGAGATTGCGCGGCGAGCAGGTAGGAGAACGGCCACGGCGGCAACGCCCGCAAGCGTCACCATGACCGCGACGTACGTAAGCGGGTCCGTCGGTTTCACCTCGAAGAGCAGCGAGCCCATGAGCTGCGTGAGCGCGAGCGCGCCGAGGGCGCCAAGCCCGAGGCCGAGCGCGATCAGCGTTGCCCCCTGCCACAGCACCATTGTGATGACGCGCCCCTGCCCTGCCCCGAGAGCGATCCGGATCCCGATCTCGTGTGTCCGCAGCGTGACTGCGTAGCTTATCACTCCGGCGATCCCCACCGCCGATATGACCAAGGCCAAGGCGGCAAACACTCCGAGCAGGGCTGCAGACAACCGCGAAGACGCCAGGGAGTCGTCCCGAACCTCGGCTAGTGTTCGAACGAACGCCACGGGTTGCTGGGGATCCACCTGGCGCACGGTGCTGACAATGTCCCCCGTCAACGCCGTGGGCTCGCGGGCGGCCCGCACAAAGAGTGTGGCTCCTTCCAAGGAGCTCTGCCGCAGCGGAAAATAGACTTGGTCGGGCGCCGTACTGGCCAGGCCGTCCTGCCTGACATCATTGACGACGCCGACGACCATGATCCATTTCTCGCGGTCCGTGGAGATTTTTTGTCCCACTGCCTTTTCCAACCCCCAATGGCGCGCGGCCATGCGTCGGTTGACCACCGCCACCCGTTGGGTGCCTTTGCGATCACTTTTCTGGAAAGTGCGTCCCACAATCAGGCTCACACCGACGGTGCGGAAATAATCTTCGCTGGCGACATTCAACTTCGCCGGCTCGGCAACTTCGTCACCGGAGAGCGAGTGGTCAGCCCAAAATCCCACCGTGGGCAGCCCGCCCCGGAGTGGGACGTCGCCGGCGAGCGCGTACGATTCGATGCCTCTGCGTGAACGAAGTCGGTCCAGTAACGTTCCGTAGAAATCGATGGGTGCCGGTCCCGTCGAATCTCTGCCGACTCGGACACGACCCTGGGGGGTGTAGCGGAAGAAATCGAGGTCGAGCCGCATCGTGAGCACATTGTGGGGGTTGAAGCCCGCATCGACATCCTGGAGCTTGACCAGGCTGCGGATCATGAGGCCGGCGCCGGACAAGAGAACAAACGACACGGCAAGTTGAGCCACGATGAGCACATTACGCATGTGATGTACGCGCCCGCCGGCCGAGGCTCGCGCTCCGCCTTCCTTGAGTCCCTCCTGCAACACCGGGTGTCGCGGCAGGGCTGGCACCAACCCGACGGCTACACCCGTGGCCAGCGAAATCACCAGGGTGAAGGCAGCCACTGTTCCGTCGACGCCGATCTCCTCTGTCCGCACCGTGAAGCGGCTCGCGAACTCAACCAACAGGTCCAGGCCGGCGATGGCGAGCAGCAAGCCGAGCCCTCCGCCGAGCGAGGCCAGCACACAACTCTCGGTCAACAACTGCTGCATCAACCGCCGTCGCCCCGCCCCGAGCGCCGAGCGAATGGTGATCTCGCGCCCTCGTCGCATGAGGCGGGCCAGGGTGAGGTTGGCCACGTTGGCGCACACAATCAGGAGCACGAAGCCGGCGGTCACCAGCAGCATGAACAGCGTGGGACGTGCCTCCCGGGTCAATTCCTCATAGAGGGGAGTCGCCGCGATGGTGTGTTGCCCAGCCACGGGATACGAATCGGGATGCCGGGCCCGCAAGCGGATCGCTACGCGCTCGAGATCGCGACGAGCGTCGTCGATCGTGGAGCCGACCTTCATGCGGCCGAAGACCGTCAGCGACCTGATGTCGCGATCATCGAGCCATTCCGGCGTCCGGAACGGGCAAGCCGACGCCGGCATGTACACGTCATCGGCTGAATTGGGATACCGCGGGATAGGAGGAAGAACGCCGACGATCAGGTGGGACATCGCATTGAGTTTGACTGTCTTGCCCACAACCTCCGGATCGCCGCCAAAGCGCCGTTTCCAATAGTGGTGGCTCAGCACCAGAACCGGTGCCGCCCCTTGATAATCGTCTGCCTCGACGAACGTCCGTCCGTAGAGCGGTCGAACCCCCAGGACATCGAAGTAATTCCAGGAGACGGCGCCCGTCTGGACCCGTTCTGGGTCTTCGGCATTGACGAGGGTGAACCAGAGAGTGTGATACTCCACCACGCCGTCGAGTGTCGCGGCTTCCTTCCGGTAGTCGACTACCTCGGGTACGGAGAACCCCATCTCCACCGCCGCGGCAGGCCTGACCGATTGCTTGAGGCGGATCAACTGCTCTCCACCGTCGTACGGCAGCGGACGGAGAAGGACGCCGTTCACGACGCTGAAGATCGCTGTGTTTGCTCCGATACCGAGGGCGAGTGTGAGCAGCACCACCAGGGCATACCCTGGCTGCTTCAGGAGCGTCCGGAGAGCGTAACGGCTGTCGTGCCACAGCGTCTCCCCGAAACCGCTTCTGTGAGAATGCCAGCGACGGAGCGCGGCTCGTTTGCGCACTGCCTTTTGTGATCTCGCTCGACCACGACCACGGGCTCTGAGGGCGTCGAGCCGCGCGGGAACGCCGCACACCACAGCATCCCAGCCAACTCTGAGAGTAAATCGCAGCCTCCCGAGTGGGCCGGCTGTGTCGAACGCGTCGCGATAGAGCTCCACCAGCTCCCGCTGGTGCCGCTCTCTGAAGTGCGGAGGATAGACGACGAGGAGGAACCGAAGAACCCGTTCACTCCAAGGTGTGGGCCGATTCATCAAACCTGTCGAAATGCCTTGCCAGTAACGTCCGCTACGAACTCTCCAAGCATCTCCGCCTCGGCGGCAACGACCCGCCGTCCGAGCGGCGTGATCCGATAGTACGTACGGCGCTCCTCATCCAGGCCGCGGACAACCCGTCGCTCGGCCACCTCGAGGAGGCCACGTTCCAACATTCGATCGAGCACCCGGTAGAGATTCCCGGGCCGGATGCGGATCCGGTCAGCAGTGCGCCGTCCCACTTCCTGGACGATGCCGTAACCGTGCCGCGGGCCGTCCTTCAACACCGCCAGCACGAAGAACTCGACCGGCCTCAATGGCAAATGGCTCTCTATGTCCTCACTGCGAATGCGTGCGCTCATGCAATACCCCAAGGACTACCCGTCGTTTCCACCCGAGGTTCCCCACCTCCACGAATGCTCTCTATGAGCATATGAGATAATAACATGCGAATCCCTCACGAAAAATGGCCCGCCCCGGCTTACGTCCCTTCCGGCAAGTAGCCGGGAACCTCTAGGCTCATCATGAGTATACTCCTAATGAGCACTAAGGTTCATTTCTGAAACTTCACTGGGATCCCGATGAAGCCCCCTCCACTCGTCCGGGTCCTTCGGCTCCATGCTGGTATCCAGTCGGAGCCCGCCACGCGCGACCGGCCGTGGTGGGTGGCGCTGAAGGTGCACGCCGTTGGGAGAGGAGGCCACAGGTGAGTAGGGGTCAACAGGAGCAGGGCCAGGTATCTCTGGCATCATCATTCTTGCCGGCCCGAGACCCCGCTCGGGCCCGTCGCGGTCCTGTCTCACTGCTGAGCCTCGTGTTCGGCCTTACTTACGGCCTTCCAGCGGCCGCAGGGGCCCAAACCGCAGCCCCGGTCGAGCCTACGATCTTCCCCTCCTCTGCCCGCGAGGAGTTTCAGGTCGGCCGGGCCGAATCATCGATTCGCGTGGATGGCTCACTCGACGAGGCCGCATGGGCTTCAGCAATGCGGTGGTCGCTGCCCTTCGAGACGTCACCAGGCAACAACACCGCTGCCAGAGTGGAGACGCTCTGCTACGTCACGTATGACGATGCCAACCTCTATCTGGCGTGCGAGGCGCTCGATCCCGACCCGACAGGCATCCGAGCATTCATCACTGACCGAGATGATGTGGATGGACACGATCGGGTCGGCTTCACGATCGATCCATTCAACGACGCCCGTCGCGCTTTCGAGTTCGGCGTCACGGCGCTCGGGGTTCAGTCCGACGGAGTGTTCGACCAGCAACAGGGCTGGACTGATCTCTCATGGGATGCCATCTGGAGCTCGGCCGGCCGCATCACCAATCGCGGCTATATGGTGGAGGCGGCGATCCCGTTTCGCTCACTGCGATTCCCGAGCGGGGCAGGCATTAAAACTTGGGGCATTTTTGCGTGGCGACAGTGGCCAAGAAGCGAGTCGGTCGAGACTCGGTCCATGCAGCTCGATCGCAACAACAGTTGCATGCTCTGCCAGGCGAACCTGGCCACCGGCTTCCAGGGTATCTCGCCAGGCGTGAACCTCGAGCTGGTTCCGACCGTAACCAGCTCTCGCACCGACAGCCGTGACGAGTTTCCAACAGACCCCCTCGCGCGGGGCTCGCTGGACGCCGAGCCGGGGTTGGATCTTCGATGGGGGATCACATCGGACCTTACACTCAACACGACCGTGAATCCTGACTTCTCCCAGGTCGAAGCGGATGTCGCCCAGCTCGACGTGAACAACCGCTTTGCACTTTTCTTCCCCGAGAAGCGCCCCTTTTTCCTGGAGGGAGCGGACTTCTTTGGCACGCCACTGCGGGCCGTGTTCACCCGCACCATCACCGACCCGATCCTTGGCACAAAGCTCACCGGCAAGATGGGCGCGAACGCCATGGGTACAATCGTCGCGCGAGACCGGACGAGCAATTTCGTGTTTCCGGGCAACCAGGGATCTTCTAGCGCCTCGTTGGAACAGGATATGACGACCGTGCTGGCACGATTTCGCCGAGACGTGGGTGCCTCGTCGACCCTCGGCGTGCTATACACCGGCCGGGAAAGCGACGCGTACTACAACCGTGTGGGTGGGGTGGATGGGTTCTTCCGGCCGTGGAATCCGCTCACCGTCCAGCTCCAATACCTGCGCGCCGCAACTGACTATCCGGATTCGTTGGGAGAGGAAAGTGACCAAGTCACTGGCGGTTTCGGAGGGGACGCGTTCACGGCGCGCGTCAAGTACTCGACTCGTAACTGGCTTTTTCAGGCGATCTATCAGTCTCTCGATCCCGGTTTCCGTGCCGACGCCGGGTTCATCAACCAAGTCGATATACGCCGTTTCAACGTCTGGGGCCAGCGGAAGTTTTGGGGCCGGCCCGGGGGCGGGTTCTCACAGATCGACCTGAACGGTGGGTGGTGGCGCGACGAGAATCTCGACGGACGACTCACCATGGAAGGCCTCTGGGGCAATGTGTACTTCGAAGGACCGCTCCAGACATTCTTTTGGATCAACCCCGACCGCGTACATGAGTACTTCGAGGGCCAGATCTTTCCGCAAACTCGACTCTGGACCGGATGGGGTATCCGCCCCAGCGGCAACTTGGGAGTGAATCTCCAGTTCGTTACCGGCGACGCCATCGATTTCGCCAACGCACGGAAGGCGTTCCGGCTCGAACTCAGCCCGTCCGTCGATCTGAGGCTCGGGCGACACATCGATGTGAGGCTCTCCCATCGCTTGCAGCGACTCTCCAGTGAAGGAACCGAGATCTTCACCGCCAATCTCTCTCAGATCCGAACGGTGTACAACTTCAATCCACGGACCTTCGTGCGGGCCATCATACAGCTACGCTACACCGATCGGAACCCTGAGGTGCACGAAGACGAAGTCAACCGCGAGGAGCAGAACCTGTTCTCACAGCTTCTGTTCTCCTACAAGGTGAACCCCCAGACCGTCTTCTTCCTCGGTTACACCGACACCCGGCTCGGCTCGACCGCTGAGGACTTTCAGACGATCCCACTCACGCAGTCCAGCCGCACGTTTTTCATGAAACTCGGCTACGCCTGGCGGCCCTAGCAGTCGATGCAGCGCGACGCCGAGTAGAGGATACAGTCGAGAATGACCCTCCACACCAACGGAGAATGTGCCGTGCAACGCAATCGCATCCGCCACTTGTGCCTGGCGATCCTGGCCATCGCGGCCACGAGCCCCGTACTCGTAGCACAGGAGTCGACCTCGGTGAACTATCATCGACCTATCTGGTCACCTGATGGGAAGCATATCGTCTTCATGTCCGATCGAGATGGGACCTGGGCCATCTATCGCATGGATCTCGAGACTCGAGAAGCACGCCGCCTGACCGACAATCCCGCCGGTGAGTGGTATCCCGACTGGTCTCCACACGGTAAGAGCTTGGCGTTCTGGCGATCAGATGAAAACGGGACGGCCCAGATCGTTGTGCTTCATCTCGACACCTATCGTGAAACCGCCATCACGAGCGGCCCCCACGGGAAGTACGTCCCCACATGGTCCCCTGACAGCCGCCACATCCTGTACACCTACGACGTTGAGGGACAGCCGCGGCAGGTACGGAAGTCTGCCGCCGACGGGACGTCATCCGAAATCTTGCTCGCCTGGGAGGCTGGTGCGTCGGAGGGAAGGGTGTCACCAGATGGATCGAAAGTCGCGTTCGTTTCGAATCTCAGTGCCGGAGGCGAGTTGTATGTCGCTGACAGCGACGGCTCGGACGCCGTCCAGCTCACCCATGACGGTGCCAATCTGTACGGCCTCTCATGGTCTCCAGACGGCGGAACGCTCGCCTTCAACAGTGATCGGGACGGTAACCACAATATTTATGTCGTGCGCGTCGACGGCACTCACCGAGCTCGACTGACGCACCATCCAGGCACAGATCATCTGCCCATGTGGTCTCCTGACGGCGGGAGACTGTTGTTCACGTCGGAACGCGAAGACGGTGAGGCCATGTTCGTGATCGACATCGATGGCACGAACCAGGCGCTCATTACGGCGCGTTTCACATCACGGTGAGTTTTTCAACGGAATGACAGGCCCCGCGGAACCGCATCACGAGAGAGGGCCGCGAAGCAACGTTCGCTCGCTCGGCCCTCACTCATTATCGGCTGGGTGGCTTTAGATCGGCCGTCTCGAACCGCAGCCCCACCGTCCCCACTCCCTCCTCCACATTGGGCCCAAGGTCCGTGAACATTGCCGTGCGGCCCTGCGGATCCCGCACCTGCACGGTGCTGTTCTGAAACAGCGGGTAGTATCCGATGCCCGCTCTGACTGCACCAGGCGACACGACGCATTCGCAGGAGCGGGACGGGCCAGTTGGTGGCCGTGCCGCGGATGGTGCCTCCGGGGTTGGCTTGCACAATCGCTCCTTCAACCGGTACACCCATCTCGGCACCACTTGGCGTCGTCGGCCGCACCAACGACCAGTGGGCCACGAGGTCTCTTCCTTGCTCGAGGCCCGTGCTGAAACGGTCGCCCGGACCAATTACCGCTGCCTCTTGGCCGTTCACTGTGACTCGAACAGGTGCAACCAGTCGATTCTCGACCACGAGTGACGGGCCACCAAAAAGAAGGTACCCGCCGACACCACCACCAATCAGCCCCAGTCCCAAGATCAGTGATACCAAGATTCTGCGCCGCCCTACCCTGCGGAACTCGGATGGCGAGAGTTTGGTCGCCGGCGTTTCTTCGCTTGGCATGAGTGCCGTCGCATCTTCTTCGCCCGAGAGCGGTGGGAGCACTCTCCCAACCCTCACGGCTTCCTGCGGGGTGAACCCGCTTCCCTCGTCGAGGGCTTCGATAACGGCCCTGGCCGACTGGTATCGCTCGTTCGGTTTCTTGGCCAGGCAGCGTAGGATCACGTCGGAAAACCACTCCGGTATGTCGGTATTCCGTTCCATCGGTACCGGCGGCTCTTCGTTGATGTGTTTTGCGACGACCTCTTGGGAGGTCTCCCCTTCGAAGGGGGGAGAGCCCGTGACCATCTGAAATAACACTGCACCAATGGCATAGAGGTCAGATCTTGCATCGAGATCCTTTTGACCGAGGGCCTGCTCGGGACTCATGTACTGGGGGGTACCCACCACGAAGCCGGTCTGGGTTTGTGACTTACCTCCCCCCAGTTGCTTAGCGATGCCGAAGTCCATGAGGATGGGCCGACTCGTCGTGTGGTCGATCATCACGTTGTCCGGCTTGATGTCCCGGTGGACCAATCCCCGCTCGTGTGCATGCTGCAGCGCTTCGAGAACCGGGCGCATCACGCTCACGGTCCCGTCCACACCCATCGCCCCGGAGGATCTGATGACGTCGCCCAGGGATTTACCCTCGACAAAAGGCATGGCGTAGTAGAGGAGCTTTTCACCCTCGTCCACGAAGTGGATGGGGATGATGTTGGGGTGGTTGAGTCGAGCGATCGTTTTGGTTTCCTGGCGAAACCGAGCGAGCATCCCGGCGGTCCACGACACTTCCGGATGGAGCACCTTGACCGCAAGGCGACGCTCGAGATCCCTGTCCCATACCTCGTAGACCTCTGCGAAGCCGCCCCTACCAAGGAGCTCCCGGACCCTATACTTCTCCCCCAGGGCTGCCGCGAGGCGCTCTTGGATTTCCTGATCGGCCTCGTTCACGGAAGACTCGTCGCTGTCCGTCACGTCAGATCATGCCTTTCAAGAACACAAGGAGTATTGCAGCACCTCGGGGAGTTGTCACGATCCTTCATCGATTTCGATCGCATCGGTCAGCAACCCGAGGGCCTCGTTGAGCGCTCTCTGCCCCGGAGCGTTCCCTCGAAAATGCCCCAGGCGCACAACGACGAGATCAAGTGACGGAACAATCAACGTGCGTTGCCCACCCCCACCGGCCATGAAGTATGCGTCGAGAGGAAGAGTCCACTGACCAGTGCGGTTCAGCCAAAACAGTCCGCCGTACCGCGGTTCGTCCCAAGCCGGAGCTGGCGAGCTGACGAACTCCACCCACCCTTCAGGCAGGATCCTCTCTCCCAACCAGACACCGTCCCACAGGTAGAGCAGACCCAGCCGCGCCCAGTTTCTCGCTGTGCCATAATCGTAACCGGTCAGCAGGAAATTGCCGTACGGATCGGGTTCGAGCACCTGTCTGCGGATCCCGATGCGATCGAAAAGGGCCCGCTGCGGGAACGTCAAATACTCTTCCCCACGGCCAGCCACCGCCTGCTTGATGATGTATCCCAGCGTCAGCGGGTCGGAGTTCCGATATCTACCCTCAGTGTTCACCGGGAACTGCACCGGGCGCGTATACGAGTGCTCGAACGCATCGATCGCGCCGGTATAAATGTACATGTGATCGGGATATCCGAGATCCGGCGTGTAGTCAGGATCTTGCGTTGCGATGAAACGCAAACCACTGCTCATGCGTAACAGGTCGGCAATTCTGATGCTGGCACGGGGGTCACCCGGCTCCCTGTGCCACTCAGACACCGGTGCTGGATCATACAGGCCGAAGTGGCCGTCCAATGCGAGAATGCCAACCAGTGTCGCCGTTAAGCTCTTGCCCATCGACCAGCTCTCGAGCTGCGTATCCTTGTCGATCCCGGGCATGTACCGCTCGGCGATGATTCGCCCCTTGTAGACCACGAGGAATGCTGCCGTCAACGCTTCCGGATCCGCAAACGCGGCTTCCACTGCGGCTGCAAGCCTCACCTCATCGACTTCGGGCGGCAGCGGGTCATCAGTCAGCAGATCTCCCATCGGCCAACTTTGGCTCATGGCTTCGGGGAGGCTCGTCTCGACTGGAACAGGAGAGAAGAACACGCTGTCCTGACCCTGCGGATGAATCACACAGCCCTGGTCACCGTAGAACTTGGCTGTGCGGGTGATGGAATCGCTCAGCGTCATGTGCACCATTCGCCCCTTGCGATCCACCGTGATGTCCGAGATGCGGTCCCGGTCCGCCTCTGCAAGCATGAAGAAGCCGCTGTTGCGCGCGGCCTCGTCAGGATCACGCCCCGAGACGAAGACGGCGGAGCACAGGACCTTCGCGTACCCGGCAATGCCAAGTTCGGCCGGCGTGCCCGGCGGGGCGTACGCCCCTCGGTCACCTGCCAATTGAAGCCACTCCACCGTCCGGGCTGCGAGGTCACGACCATCAGGACCACATCCTGTGATGCATGGCGCAAGTGCAAGCACAAGAACGCGGAAGTCAGCCGACCGGCGACCAAACCTCGCAGCGACGCTAGGAGATCGGACCAGCGTGAGCATTCGCCCCCCTCAGTTGTCGCGTGACGTAATTCGCGGGCAATATTACCGACTTGGTGGCAAAAGTCGAGCGAAGGTAGGGGCGAAACATCTTCATGCCTGCGATCTCGTCCCTGAGACTGGTGGCCCTTCCCCGATATCGGAGCTTGGCCCAGATGGTGATCGTAGGAGCCACCGGGGCCACCACCGTCAACACACCGTACAGGATTGCCCCCAGAGAGCCGCATTCAGCCCTCTCCTTCAACTCCGTGAGGAGGGATGCCGCGCCTCGGAGGTCAGAATGTCCGCCTTGGCACCGAGCCTCGCCAGGCTCTCCGTTGAGGATGTCCCAATAACAGCAGCCGATGACCCAATATCCACCTAGCGTGCACGCATCTGATGATTTAGAGTTTTCAAGTTTTCATCCGTTTGATCCATAGGTCCCCACGTTACGTTGTGTCGAGCTATCGGCTTGGTACTCGCGGGCGCTCGTGCGGACCCAGGCCAACGAGTGTCAGCGGCGTAGGGGCAACCGTATCAGCCACGCACTCGTCAAGCCGACGCGGCGGGGAGACCAGCCCCAGGGTACACCGCGGCGGCGGTGGCTCAGCCGCCGGTGATTGCGCTTGCGTGGATGGAAGAGTTCTATTGGATCGCCCGTCTTTTACTCGAGATTTTGCCTTGCAACAAGACAAACGTTTCCGTCCCGTGTCGCGCATGCAGTGGCTTTTTGGAGTGTTCCAGCGACTCATCGGGTTGACAGAAAGGCTGCTCACCAGAAGATCCCACCCATTGCGTGAGCGCCTCAGGGAGGCGGTGTGACACAGCAGATGCAACCATACAGCATGGGCGTCGTCGAGGTTTTCGTTGGCGACCTCAGCAAGTGGATGGGCCGAGCGATGCTATTGTTCGCTGTCGCGGCCACGGTGTGGCGCCAGGCGCTGACGCCCGACGGATTCGTCGGTGGCCTGCTGGCCGGTGCAACTGCAATTGTGGGGGCTGTTCTCATGCTCGGCGGCGGCGGCGTCCGCCAGAACAGGGCGGCACTGGATATCGGCTTCGTCCTCTGGGCTCTCCTGGCGCTCGGTTGGCTGGGCCGAGGACTTCTTCCATTCGACGCGATGGGACTCAGCGTCGGTGGGGTGCTCACCGTGTCGGCAGGCCTCGCGTGGGTAGCGCGGCGCCACGCTGTCAACACGCGCTACAGTCCCCGCTTTTTCAGTGGGCGGCAGTTCGAGACGATGGTTCAGCTCGCCGACGTCATGATCCATCGCGTGGGAGTGAGCGACGATCAGCCCATCCGGGTGGCCGCGGACACCGACCGCGAGCTGGCCGAGCGCGCTGACATCAGACCGGGTCAAGTCTGGGGTGGCTTTTTCTTACTGGAATGGGTGGCACCACTCCTCATGGGCCTCCCGATTCCGTTCAGCGACCTCGGAACCCACACGAGGCGGCGAATCCTGCGGAGGGCCGCTCGCCGTAGCCGAATCTTTCAACCGGTTGCGACGTGTCTGACCATCATCACGAATACGCAACGCATGCAGGCTCTCAGAGAGCGCGCCAACCCTGGAAGCAAGTAAGTCGCCACGGCAGAGGTCTTTGTCACCGGTACCAATGGCTTCATCGGAGCATGCTTCACCGGTGCTTGGTTGGAGCGGTGAGATTAAATCGTGGGGATCGTGGGCTGCCCGAGCGGGGCGCGGCGGGCTGGCCGCCGGAACTCTCCAGCCTACCTAGGATCTCGGCCCAGTCAAACGCCCGACATCCAGATTCACTTTCCTTAATATCTCCGCGAATCTGGGGTCGTTGCGCAACGCGTCGAAGATCGGCGAGGCGATAGGCTCCGAACTGAAGAACGGATCTCTAACGTCGGCCGCCCGATCGAGCCACAAGAGAGCCGCCGAGGGATCCTCGAGACCCAGGTGAATCCGTGCGACGGCTGCTTCTCGCCCAGCGCCCGGCGGGCCAGCCGTGAGCAACGCGAGCAACGTCCGGGCCTCCTCCGTCCGTCCCGTCACTGCGTACGCATAGCCCAACATTCCCTGCACCGCCGGGACAGTTCCTGCCTCGAGCGCCGCCTCGAGCTCGCGCACGGCATCTTCCTCCCTCCCTGCATAGAGGTGCACGGTACCAAGCATGAATCGGGTCGCAACGAGGGAGGAATCGACTTCCACAGCCCGCTGTACTGTTTGCACCGCCTCGTCCAACGACCCCTGCACCGCCAATGCCACACCGTGAAGGGCCGTAATGATGGGAGAGAAGGGATCGAGTTCGGACGCCCGTCGGAAACTCGTGATGGCTTCTTCCACTCGCCCATTCAAGAGGAGATTCTCTCCGTACCACTGGTAGGCCGTCACGTCCTTGGGATCGATCTCGATTGCCCGTTGAAGATCCCGCGCCGCCGCCTCCCAACGCCAGCTGCTGTTGAGGATGCCGCCGCGCGAGGTGTAGGCAGCCGGCAATAGACTGTCCAATGCGATGGCTCGATCCACCGCTCGCAGGGCCAACGGCAGCAGCGAGTCCCCGGCGGCGCTGCTGTAGAGCGGCAACACGGCATACACGTCAGCCATGCCCGTATACGCAGCAGCATAAAGGGAATCTCGTGCGAGTCCCCCTCTGCAGGCGGACGTCACCTGCAGCACCTCCTCCGAGATACTCCCGCAACGCTCCGACGATGGCACGAGCGAGGTTGTCCTGCACGGCAAAGACATCACTCATCTTCCGATCGTAGGTGTCGGACCACATCGCCAACCCGTCCTCGGCTGAGACGAGCTGCGCCGTCACGCGGAGCCGATCTCCGGCCTTGCGAACGGTCCCCTCGAGCAAGGTTGACACGTTGAGCGTCTCTCCAATCTCTCGAGGCGTCGCGCGGACA
>JBDHDY010000128.1:0-14892 GCA_039591275.1 Gemmatimonadota bacterium
TCCCCTCTGCCCCGGACGCAGATCACGAAAAAGCTCTGGGCCTACATCAAACGCAGGGGCCTCCAGGATTCGAGGAACCGCCGCATGATCAACGCTGATGACAACCTCCGGCGGGTCTTCAATGGTAGGTCCCAGGTGAGCATGTTCGAAATGACGAAGCTCGTCAGCCGCCACGTTTCCTAGGGGCACACTTCTCATTTCTCTCTCACCAGAGTACCATCCAGCCTAGTCCCGAAAAGCTTTGGGGGGCCGGCGCGCTCGCCGGCCCCCAAGTAGGTCTGCACTACCGCGGTACAATCTGCATCGTAGCGTTGCACCCAGCCTTGGTGTGATCGTCGTCACACTACTTTAAGCCCTTGTCAGGCAATAGCTTGAAAACGCGGCAGAACGCACACGCCAGGCACTGCTCTTGCTTTGTTTCCGGATGCGTGTTGCGGCAGGCAAGCTCCTTTTGGCTGCCTGCGGTGAGGGCACGGGTCCTGGGAGCGGTCTGAAGAACGTCGCCGTATCATTTGCCACCCAGGGCACGCCGGGCACGGCGCCCCAGGCTCGCGTCGAAGGGGCTAGCGGTTCTTCACAGGCCTCCGTCACCCTGATTCTGGAAAGCGTCGAGCTCGTGCTCCGAGAGATTGAACTCAAGCGGGTCGAAACCACTGATTGCGATACGGCCGTGGATTCTGACGCGTGTGAAAAGTTCGAGACAGGTCCCGTCTTGGTGTCGCTACCACTCGACGGCACCGTGACAACCCAGGTGGCCATCGACATTCCCAACGGCACCTTCGACGAGGTCGGGTTCGAAATCCACAAGGTCAGCAGCGACGGCGCGGAGGACGCAGCATTCCGGCAGGCACATCCCGATTTCGTGGATATCAGCATTCGGGCGACCGGCACCTTCGACGGACAGACCTTCGTTTTCGAAACGGACCTGGACGTGGAGCAGGAGCTGGACCTCGCGCCGCCACTCGTTGTCGGAGAGGATGGCGGGTCCACGAACGTGACGATTCTCGTGGACGTCGATGCCTGGTTCCGCGATGGCAGCGGGGCACAAGTCAACCCGGCTACCGGCAACAAGGGCGGCGAAAACGAGAGCGTCATTAAAGAAAACATTAAGGTCTCAATCGAAGCGTTCGAAGACGAGGACAAGGACGGCAATCGCTAAGTGCCGTCGGGCGTGCTCCCGTATCCACGAGTCGGGCGGTTGCGTCCGACCCGTGGTACGACGCAACGTTGTGCACCTCTCGAAATTGGTGTCGCGGTGACTGACCAACTGACGCTGACTATCGTGATGCTCTCCGATTCGTTTCACTCTCAGTGGGGCGACCTAGCAGAGGAGTTGAAAGTGCGCTGCACCTTCCTCGACGCCGGTGTGCCACCTGCCGCCGACACGATTGCAGTCATCGTGGCAGCCGGCGGCGAGGAAGACCAGGGACTGGATGTGCTCCCGACACTTACTCCGACTCCGCGAGTCTCCACCTTTCTCGTGGGAGCCAGTACGTCACATCGGTTCGCCGTCGAGGCCGTGCGGCGAGGAGCTGCCGACTACTTCGCTCTCCCCGGTGATCTGGATCTGCTTCGTCGTACGCTGGCGGCACGAGTGGAAGCGGCGCGAGAGGGAGCGCTGCGAGCGCCCGAGCCACCGGATCGCGTCGACGTCTTCAGCCAGATGATCGGTGAGAGCAAGGCCCTTCGCGAAACCCTTATGAAGGCCACACGGGTGCTTCCCCACGGCCACGTGACGGTGTTGATCGACGGAGATACGGGCACGGGAAAAGAGGTGCTGGCCAGGGCGCTTCATGAGGGCGGTCCCCGAGGGTCGGCTCCGTTCGTGGCCGTGAATTGCGCAGCCATTCCACCAACCTTGCTCGAGAGCGAGCTGTTCGGCCACGAGAAGGGCGCCTTCACCGACGCGCAACACGCAAAACCGGGGTTGTTCGAAGAAGCGGACACCGGGACGCTGTTTCTCGATGAGGTGGGACACCTGCCGTTACATCTCCAGGGGAAATTCCTGCGGGCCCTGGAGGACAGACAAATCAGACGAGTAGGTGGCACACAAAGCCGAGAGGTGGACGTTCGCATCATCGCAGCCACACACGTCAATCTCCGTGATGCCGTCTCGCGGGGCGAATTCCGCGAGGACCTGTACTACCGCCTGAACGTAATCGCCCTCAGGCTTCCTCCACTGAGGGACCGAGGCGACGATCTAACTTTGTTGGCTGAGTCCTTCGCACAGTCGCTCGCGGCGCGGTACAACTTGCCGCCGCCCGACCTCACCCCGGAAGTCATGGCTACCCTCAAAGCCCACTCGTGGCCCGGGAATGTGCGAGAGCTGCGGCACGCCATCGAACGCGCCTTGCTATTATCGCCGTCTGGCACTCTCAGCCCGAGTGAGTTGGATCTCACCCCGAGCGGCACGGGAACCACAGCCCATCACCCTCTACCGTTTCCCGCGACACTACAACAGATCACCACCGCCGCAGCCCAGGCCGCGGTGGACATGCACAGCGGCAACAAGAGCGCTGCTGCAAGACAGCTGCAAATCTCACGCGCCCGACTTCAACGTCTCCTCGACGGCGAGGAGAACGGAGCCTCGTCATGAACGGGGCAATCGTCGTGCGGAGACCCTGGGGAGGCTGGCAACCGTGAGCGCGCAGCAGACCGGCTTCCCAGCCGAAACGGGTGATCCGTTGCGAGCCGCCCGGCGAGCAGTACATCGGGGCAGGTTCCGCGACGCCGTGGAGGAACTGGCCCAGCACCGCATGAGACGAAGCGACACGGCTGAGTGGCAACTACTCATGGCCATGGCGAGCTGGCGATTGGGGAATTTTGCGGAGAGTCGCCGGGCCGCCGAGCGGGCGCGCGCCCGTTACCGCGCGCGGGGCGACACCGACGGGGAGATGCGCGCCGAGAACGTAGCGGCAGCTGGAGCGTTTGCGCTCGGACAGCTAGACAAAGCCCGCGAGGGATTCACCACAGCCCTTCAGCTGGCACAGCGCTTTCAAGACGTGCTCATGACGGCGCGCTGCCTGAACAATCTCGGCAATGTGTTCTTCCATCTCGGGCAGAATGCGGAGGCGCTCAGCCTCTACAGCCGCGCCGCCAACGCCTTCGAAAAGATCGCGTCACTCCGCGGCATAGCCGAAAGCTGGCACAACATGGGCATCGTGTGGCGTGACGAAGACATCCTCGAACTCGCACGAGAGGCCACGGAGCGGGCGGTAGATGCCGCCGAACGTCTGGGCGACGCAAGACTCCTCGGCCAAACTCTTGCGGGCCGGGGCGAGACCGATGCCCTCCGCGACGATCTCCCCCTAGGACGGGCCCAAGCGGAGCAGGCCCACCGTCTCGCCAGGGAGAGCGACGACCGGTTGACGGAAATTACGGCGCTACGGGTCCTGGCTGTAATTGCCCGTCGGGGAGACGCTACGGATCAAGCAATCGAGCTGGCTCATTCCGCTACCGCCATCGCGACAGGCCTCGCCAACCAGTGGATGATCGCGACTACACACCAAGAACTCGGCAACTCGCTTCACGCCGGCGGGCAAACGGCGGAAGCCGCCGACGCCTACCGCGTGGCCGCTGCTGCATACGACCGCCTGGGATCCAGCCGCCGTGCCCGCAACATGCGTCACAAGGCCACGGCCGTTGAGCAGCCTAACAAGGATTGAACCGGTTGCGTCGGCCGGCGCTGCCAACGACGCCGATCAGAACAGTCTGAGCTGTACCACGGGAGAGAACGATCGTCGGTGGTGGGGCGTCGGTCCCGCCTCGCCGATGGCTGCAATATGATCGGCGGTGCCGTATCCCTTGTTGCTATCCCACTGAAACGCAGGGTATTTGCGGGCGAGCAAAATCATAAGGTGATCTCTGGCGCATTTGGCGAGAACGGAGGCCGCAGCGATCGACTGGCTGAGCGCATCACCCCCGACGAGCGCTTCGTGCTCCGCACCGAGTTCCGGCACCGGCACGCCATCCACCAGCAACTTGTCGGGGGCAAGCGGCAACCGAGCCACGGCGCGTTGCATGGCCAATGCTGTTGCGCGACGGATGTTGATGCGGTCGATCTCTCGCACGGAGGCAGCACCTAGTGTCCATGCGAGGGCCTCACGACGAATGACGCCCGCCACGCTTTCGCGCTGGCGGGCGGTCATGTCTTTGGAGTCACGGAGTCCTTCTATAGGCTGACCGTCGGGCCGCAGCACCACCGCTGCGGCAATCACCGGCCCCGCAAGCGGACCTCGCCCGACTTCATCAACCCCAACAATGTACCGGCACCCCTTCGCCCAGAGCTCGCGCTCACGCTCGAGCGTAGGGGAAGTACGCTCACTCAGGAATCCCGCCGCTCGGGAATCCGGGCCGCCTTTCCTGCCAGCTTTCTCAGGTAGTACAGCTTGGCGCGCCGGACCCGCCCTTGGCGGACGACCTGAATCTCCGCAAGACTCGGGGAGTGGAGTGGAAAGATGCGCTCGACACCCACACCAGAGGAGATCTTCCGCAGCGTGAAGGTCTCGCTGATGCCCCCACCCCTACGGCCGATGCACACCCCCTCGAATGCCTGCAGTCTCTGTTTGTCCCCTTCCCGCACGCGTACCCGCACGCGTAACGAGTCGCCTGGTCGGAACTCGGGAATGTCGTCCCGAAGCCCCTCCCTTTGGATTGCCTCCATTCGATCCATAGTCCTACCCTCGTCAATCGGCCTTTTCGGACCGGTGCTCAGCTTCGTAACGCGCCCACAGGTCCGGGCGCCGTTCTCTGGTCAGCCTTTCGGCCTCGGCGAGTCGCCAGGCCGCTATTCTTCCATGATCGCCACCCAACAATACCTCAGGCACCCGATACCCGCGATATTCTGGAGGACGGGTGTAGCTCGGTGGACTCAACAACCCGTCGTAGTACGAATCTGACGCGGCTGATTCGTGGTCGCCCAACGCACCAGGCAGCAATCGCACTACCGCGTCGATGACGCAAAGGGCCGCGAACTCCCCACCCGACAGGACGTACTCACCGACCGACATTTCCTCGGTTCCCTCGCGTAGCCCCACCCGAGCGTCCACATCCTTGTAATGACCGCAGAGGAGCGTCAGCTCCTCACCCACGCTGAACCGAACGGCATCGTCGTGCCGAAACGGCGTTCCCCTTGCCGACAGCAACACTATCGGTGGCTGCGGCGCCAGATCGTCGAGAGCCTCGAAGAACGGCTCGGGTTTCAGCACCATCCCTGCACCGCCCCCGTACGGGGAATCGTCCACCGTTCGATGCCGATCGTGCGTCCATTCCCGAACGTCCACCACCCTATACGTCACCAGCCCATTTTGCGCCGCGCGTCCCAGGATGCTCGTATGCAACCCGACTTCGAAGATCTCTGGAAACAGGGTGAGGACATTCACCCGCAACACGCTACACCTCGAGCAACCCCGGCGGCAGCTCCACTTCGATCCGACGCCCCGCCCGGTCAATGCGCCGAATCACGGCCTCACGAAAGGGAATCAGGAGCTCTCGTCCGTTCCGCTCCGCCACCAACAACTCCCCACCCGGCACGCCGACGAGATCCCGCGCGACTGCTATCTCCTTGCCATCCTCCACAACCGCGCACCCCGGAATCTCGTAGTGGTAGATCTCATCCCCTTCAGGCGCTCGGAGCTCTTCGCGCCTTGCCCCCAGCAACAGCTGTGGCCACGCCTCGAGCACCCCACGGTCGGTGATTCCCTGAAAGGCCAGGAGCCAGCACCGCTGAAAGGGCCGCGCCCGCTCGAGCACCAGCTCGTCCCCTGTGGGATGTCCCGACTCATCGACCGGAACGAGCACGCGACCCGGTGTAAACACCTCGTCCGGCTCATCAGTGAGCGGGACTATCAGTGCTTCCCCCTTGAGCCCGTGCGGCTTCCGGAAGCGCGCCACCGCGAGGTGGGCGGCTTCCATCCTGCCTATCCCTCCGTGGGCTGCTGGAAAACGCCCGCCTTCTTGAAGAGGGACCGCACCGTGTCGGACGGAGTGGCACCCTGACTCAGCCAATGACGTGCCCGCTCGGCGTTCACCTCAATGGTGGCCGGGCTTGTCAGCGGATTGTAGTGTCCTAGCGTCTCGATCGAGCGCCCGTCACGCGGTGCTTGTCGGTCGGCCACTACCACGCGGTACGACGGTTGACCCTTGCGCCCGACTCTGCTGAGGCGGATTCGTGTTGCCATGCTGCGTTCCCTCGGGCGTTAGCCCAATGCGAGTTTCCCCATGCTCTTCATCATTTTCTTCATCTGCCCAAACTGTTTGAGCAGCGCATTCACCTCTTGGACCGGCCTGCCGCAGCCCCGTGCGATTCTAGCCCGGCGCGACCCATTGATGATCTCCGGTCGTTGCCGCTCCCCAGGAGTCATCGACAAAATGACCGCTTCCAGATGCTTGAGCCGCTTGTCGTCCACGCTCACCTGCTTGAGCAGCTTGGCGTTCACGCCGGGCAGCATCCCCACCAGGTTCTTGAGCGGCCCCATCCGCTGAATCTGCCGCATGGCGGCCAGGAAATCGGCGAGGTCCATGCCCTTCTTGGAGATGGCCTTCTTCGCCAAGCGCTCGGCGTCTTCTTGCTCGACCGTCTCCTGGGCCCGCTCGACCAATCCCACCACGTCACCCTGCTGGAGAATCCGACCGGCCATCCTTACAGGATCGAAGGGCTCCAGCGCCTCCAGCCCCTCACCCACTCCCACAAACTTGATTGGCGCTCCCGTGACGCCGTGGATCGATAGCGCCGCCCCACCTCGAGCGTCACCGTCCAGCTTCGTGAGGATGACCCCCGTCACTTCCAGGGCTTCGTGAAACCCCTTAGCGATCCGGACAGCGTCCTGGCCGGTCATCCCGTCCGCCACGAGAAGCGTTTCCTGTGGCGCCAGGGCCGTCTTGAGCCCCACCAACTCCGCCATCATTTCCGCGTCGATCTGCAGGCGGCCGGCGGTGTCCACAATGACCGTTCGGGCCTTGGATCGCTCTGCCGCGGCCACCCCGTCTCGCACGAGGGCGACCATGTCGGCGGTGTCCTCTCCGGTTCGCTCGGAGGACCCGTACACTCCCACACCAATCCGGTCACCAAGCTGCCTGAGCTGCTCCTCAGCCGCCGGCCGGTACGGATCGGCCGCGACGAGAAACGGCGCCTTATGCTCCCGCTTGAGCCGGCCGGCGAGCTTGCCGGCAGTCGTGGTTTTGCCGGAGCCCTGCAGCCCCACCAGCAACACCACCGTGGGCCCCACCGTCGCGAACTCGAGGGCCGCCCGGTGCTCTCCCATGAGGGTCACCAACTCGTCGTGGACAAACTTGACGAGCTGTTGCCCCGGACTCACGGACTTCACAACCTCCAGTCCGACAGCCCTGGCCTGAAGCCGGGAAACGAACTCGCGGGTGAGTTCGTAACTGACGTCGGCCTCGAGAAGCACCCGCCGGATTTCCCGCAGCCCTTCCTTGACCACGTCCTCGGTCAGCACCCCTCGACTGGAGAGGCTCTGGAGAACGGTCGTCAGCCGATCGGAAAGGGCGGAAAACATATAGCCGATAAGTATAAACCGTGGGGAGGCACCATGCTACGGAGCCGTGAGGTTCTTCAGAGCCGCGCTGAGGTTTTCCGACAGGGTCCCGAACATAACGAGCCGTGCGATATAGTCAGGGACCCCGGCATTGGACAAACCTCAGGGGTCCCTGGACTTAGCGGCGCCGGGGCGCCGCCGCGGGGGGTCGCTAGAGGGCGAACGCCGCCAGCAGCGTATAGAGGACCGCCCCCAACCCGGCTGCGGTCAAGGCCAGCGGGATCTGGGTGTACACATGGTCCATCAGGTCGGACCCCGTGGCGAGCGAAGAGAGGATCGTCGTATCGGAGATCGGCGAGCACTGATCGCCGAACACGCTCCCGCCGGTCACGGCGCCGAAGCAGAGCACAAGGAAGAACGGATCCTGGCTCACCGCGAAGGCCAGCGGCATGGCCACGGGAAACACCACCGCGTAGGTACCCCACGACGTGCCGGTCGAGAATGCGATCACCATGCCCAGCACCAGGAACAGCGCCGGCACGATGACCGGAGTGAGGAACCCGGAGGTGATCTCAATGATGTAAGGCGCGGTGCCCACCGAGTCGGCCACGCTCTTGAGGGTCACGGCGAGCGCGAGCACGATCGCGCCGATGGTCACGCCCTTACACCCGTCGACGATGGCCTCCATCGCCGTGCGCCACCCGTCGACGATGGCCTCCATCGCCGTGCGCAGCGGCATCCCCTTCACCAGAGCGATCACGAGGCCGGCCAGCACAGCGAGCATGAAGGCCTCGGCGATGAGCAGAGTCGGCTGATCCGACCGCAGCACGAAGAACGTGTAGAGGTACGGCAGAATCGCCACGCCGAGCAGCGTGCCCATCGGGCCGAAGAAGTCGATGAGGCCGCTGCGGTAGCCCTCGGCCACACGCACCACGGTGAGCTCGTCCGAGGTGAGGGGCTGTGAGCCCGGCCGGTTGAGCTGGCCCGCGTCGCGGGCGCGCCGGATCGCGCACGTCATTCTGCGGCCTACCACGAGCGGAACGTCCCCCCAGAGTCTCCCCGGCAGGAACGGCATCTTCTCGATGGAGAACAGCAGCGTGAACACCACGGCGAACCAGGCGTAGAAGTTGAACGGCAGCGCCCTGAAGAAGAAGCCAATGCTATCGGACATGGTCTCCAGGAAGGGCACTGTGCCGACCACGAGCCCGCCGACGTAGATGGGCCAGACGTTGAACGGGATCAGCGTGGCGGCGGGCGACGCGGTCGAGTCGACGATGTACGACAGCTCCTCGTGCGAGACGCGGTGCTTGTCGCACACCGGCCGCACGGTGGTCCCCGCGAGCACCGTGCTGATGGTCCCACCCTGGTGGAACACGAGACCCATGAACCAGGCGAAGAACTTCGCCGTGCGGGGTCCCACGACGATCTTGCTCCCGGCCCAGTCGGCGAACGTCTGCGCTCCGCCGGTGCGCGTCCACAGCCCGATGAGGCCGCCCAGCGCCCAGAGGTACACCAGCAAGATCAGGGCGTAGGCTTCGCTGCCGATCGACGGAATCAGGTATTCCTGCACGATGTTCAGTTTGCCGCTGATGACCCCACCCAGCGCGATGCCGATGAACAGCGAGCTGATCACGTCGCGCGTGGCGAATGCCAGGATGATCGCCACGGCCGGCGGAAGGACCGACCAGAAGCCGTAGTGATCGCCCTGCTGGGGAAACTTCCCGGTCGCGGCGAGGGCCGCGACCACGATCAGACCGCTGGCGAGGAGCATGATGCGGCGCTTGTTCACCTCATTCCTCCCGTGATCGGCAAGGCTCACTCCCGCGTGTCCGTGAAAGCATCTTCTGGATGGTGGCGGAAACTAATGTGTGGCGCCGCAGGCGGCAAAGCCGCCGAGAGCCACACTACCCGCTCAACGCCGCTGCCGGCTCCGCCGGTGTTTGCCGCGGCGGCAGCACGTCCTCCCCGTCCAGCTTGGCCACGACCACTGCACCGCACGAATCGCTGAGCACGTTTACCGTAGTGCGGAACATGTCCAGCACCCGATCCACGGCGAGAATGATCGCGACCCCTTCCAGCGGCAAACCGACGGCGCCCAATATGATGGACATCATCACCAGTCCCGACATGGGCACGCTGGCCGCTCCAATGGACGCCAATAAAGCCGTGAAGACAATGACCAGCTGTTGGTCGAACGACAACGCGAAACCGTAGATCTGCGCGATGAAGATCACGGCAACGCACTCGTAGAGCGCCGTCCCGTCCATGTTCACCGTCGCGCCGATCGGAAGCACGAACGACGAAATCTTCTCCGATACCTTGGAGTTGTCGGTGACGGCTTCCATGGTGAGCGGTAGCGTGACGATGGTTGAACAGGTCGAGAATGCCGTGACGAGCGGTGGGGGCATCCCCCTGTAATGCCGGAACGGGTTCTTTCGTGTCACGATGTACACGATGAGCGGTAGCGTAACGGTGGCGTGGATAAAGAGCCCGATCAACACGACAACGAAGTAGAAACCCAACGACCGAAAGGCATCGAATCCGATCGTCGCAACGATCTTGGCGTTGATCCCGAACACGCCCACCGGCGCAGTCCAGATGACCATTTTGGTCAGGCTCATCATGACTCGGAATGCGCCCTGGAAGAAATCCCCCAGCTGCGTTTTGTAAGGATCTTTGAGCCGCGTCACGAAGTAACCGAACAGGATGCAAAAGAAGATGACCGGGAGGACCTGTCCTTCGGCGAGCGCCTGAAACGGATTTTCCGGAATGATGTTCAAGAGCAGTTCGGTGAAGCTCTGCTGCGTTGCCGGTATGTCCACCACCGTCTCCGCGAGCGTGATCGTCGAGCCGACGCCGGGTCGGAGGATGTTGACCAACGCCTGCCCGGTCAGGATCGCCAGCAAACTCGTGGTGATGTAGTACGCGAACGTCTTCGCGCCCAGCACTTCAAGATTTCGTCGTCCCCCGACATTGATCACCGCCGCTGTCAGCGAGGTGATGATGAGCGGCATGATGGCCATCCGCAGCAATCGGAGAAAGATCTCCGAGAGTGGGTCGGCAATCGGGACAATGGATTCCCCGAAAGCTCTGCCGGCAATCATGCCACCAAAGAGACCGACGAAAATCCAAAAGGTCAGGGATCGGTAGGGGATTCTCATGGCTGTATATTGTGCATCCCGGGCGCGAACGGCGGAACCACCGGGTTCAACGGAGTGACGCCGCGGTCGGGGAAACGCTCGGCCCGATCAAGCCGGTCCTGAGCTGATGGAGATCTTTGTGTGTAGCTTCCTGGCTGATGGAATTCGAGCCTTCTCTGCTTAGAGCAGTCGTCACGATCGCGTTCGGCGCCCTGGCCGGCGGTTTGACCAATGCCGTAGCCATCTGGATGCTCTTCCATCCCTACACCTCGAGGGGCGTCGGCCGGTTCAAGCTTCAGGGAGCAATCCCGAAGAACAAAGCCCGCCTCGCAAAGACGATTGGACGGACGGTCGGCGAGCGACTCTTGACGTCGCAGGACTTGGCCCGCCAGCTCACCGCTCCCGGAGTCCACGAGGCCTTTCAGAGCACGGTCGAAGGGTTCGTGGAGACGCTGATGGAGACGGAGCGAGAGTCCCTCCGCCAGGAATTGCCGGATGGCGTGCTCGCCGAACTGGACAAAGGCTTCCAACTGCTTGCCCCCGCCATTGCGGAACGCATGTCGGAGTTCGCCGAGACCGATGATTTCAAGACGGCGGTCGCACGCTTCCTCGACCGAACCGACGAGGAGATCGGTGACATGCCCCTCGGTGAGGTCCTCACGGAGGCGCGCCGCCGCGCGATCCGGGAGCAGATCGAGCAGTGGGTGTCCGAGGCCGCCACGAGCCCCGGCCTCGAGGAGGTGATCGGCGACTGGCTCGATCGCCAGGTCGCTCGATGGTCGACGGACCACACACCGTTGCTCGATCGCCTCCCGTCCGCGCTCGTGGCGGCGGGTGAGCGGGAGATCGCAGGATATCTCCCCATGGCCCTCGATCGCATCAACACCGCCATGGGCGATCCCAACACCCGCGCCAACATCCATCGATCGCTCCACCGGCTGTTCGAGGGCTTCGTCAACAACCTCCTGCTCCACGAACGCATCGTCGCGCGAATCGTCGTCACCGAGAAAACCATCAGCCGCATGCTCGACAACTTCGAGGAGGACGGGGTAGAGCAGGTGACGCGCCTCTTCGAGCAGCCGGAAATCCAATCTCAGGTCGCCCGGAGCGTCAATGAGGCGGTGGTGAAATTCCTGCGAAAACCCCTCGCCGACCATTTCGAGGCACTGGGACACGAGCGCCTCGAGGGCGTCAAGGAGACCATCAAGATCCACATGGTCAACGCCCTCCACGACTCAGCCACGCAGCGATACATCATGGAGAAGGTGGATCAGGGGCTGCTGGCCGCCGAACAGCGCACCTGGGGAGACCTTCTCAAGTACGTCCCCCGCGAACACGCCGCCGACCTCGCGGCCGGCGCGATCACGGCAGGGCGCGTCCGCGAATGGGTGACCGAGGGCTCGAATGCAGCTCTCTCGAGCCTTCTGGATCGTCCCATCGGACGGCCAGCGGACTGGTTCCCCGAAGGAGGCCGAAACCGTCTCACCAAGGCGCTCACGCCTCCCTTGTGGGAGTGGATTCAGAGCCAGGTGCCAACCGTGGTCGAACGACTCGACATTCGGGGAATGGTGGAAGAAAAGGTGCTCGGGTTCTCGCTCGAACGCATCGAGCAGATCGTCCGGGCGACGACACAGCGTGAGCTGGATATCATCGTCCGCCTGGGGTACGTGCTGGGCGCCATCGTCGGAACGACGGCATATCTCGTCTCGATCCTGCTGCCCTGAGCTAACGCACCTCAACCCGGGGAGGAGCTATCCGCCCCAACCACCCCCGCGGCGCATCCAACAACAAGACGGCCGGATAGTCCCCAACCGCCGATCTCTCAATCCGATATTCCCGAGGTGTACCCCCATCGCGCCCCCGCCATTCGCGCTCGAGCACGGTGGCAAACCGGCGTGAGGCTTGAGGAGTGTCCCACACCGTCCACCACGCGAGCGCGTGACCGGACCCCGCCTCGAGCACGGCGTATCGGTCCCCTCCCCAGCCTTCGGCCGCTGCCGCTCCCATCGACTCGCTCCCACTCAACACGGAAACCAACACTCGAATCTCAAATTCGCCTAGGCCATCGTCATAGACGATCGCCGCAGCGCTCGAGAACTCGAGCGGCACCGGCATATCCCCGACACGATATCTGGAAGTGTGAAGGATCTGTTCCGTCGATGTGGGCATGCGCGGGCCGAACGGCACGGTATCGGGATACTCGTTGACGAACCACCTGACAAAATCAGCCCCTCCCAGGTAGGGAAAGATCACGGTCTCCCGTATGATGGCCGGGGCCGCGCGAAAGACCGGCATACGCTCCTGCTGCTCTCGAACTCCCTGTCGGTACTCACGCCAGAACTCGGGCATCATGGAGAAATCCTGGTCCGGCATGAGTGCAACCAGCGACGCCAGGATCCCCTGCCCCTCGAGCACTGCTTGGGAGGCCGTACGTCGGTCATTGTCGCCTTTGGCGCTCAGGAGCGAGTCGAGCGGCAGGTATTGGGCCTGTAGTGCGTGCACCAGCTCGTGGGCGACGATGAGACGCAGCTCCACGGGATCCGCCCCCCCTACGACAAATAGGGAGTCAGACACTGGATCGTAGTAACCAACCACCTGTTCGGTGTACAAATCCAGCAGCAACGCTTCGAGGTCCAACGTATCGGGTATCAACCCAAAGAGACGGTACGCAATGGTGAGTCGCTCGACTTCCTCGGGAGGGAGGTCTTTGGCGAGCTGGTCAATCAGATATTCTCTCACTTCTTCCCTGCTTCGGACGGCTACCGCAGGGGGATACTTGAAGGGCAATCCCACGGCTCGCTCGACGCCCGGTATCACCTCCCGAGCCATGGTTTGCAGCTGGTCTTCCCACTGTGCCTCTCCCCGAGCGCCACACGCGACCGTGGAAGCCGTAAGCAACGTAAGCGACAAGATTCTCATGCGAGCACCCGTTCACCCCGCACCCAATGGCGAATTCCATCGTTCATAGAACGCCTCCGGGCCACGCTCGGCGCTTCTTTACTGTTGCGCCGGATTGACCGTCGGGACCGTGGATGGATACCCCCGAGCCGCACCAAGGTCCCGGAGGAGGCCGGGAGCCGATCGCGAGCCGGGGCGGCAGAATGGTTGAAGCCATTCCCTCCGTGGTTCCGTGGCATCGGTCACGAACGACGCACGAAGGCTCATCGTCAATACGATCTGCAGCGGCGGCCGATGGGCGCCGCTGCCCGGTCTCAATATGAGGGTTTTCTGGTGGGATGGCGCATGGGCAATGCGCCGAGGAGCCCCCGCGCAGCGGATTGTCAGGGTGATCGCAGCAGCCGGATGCTTCCGTTCACGGTTTCCAGTTCGAGCGACCGCCCTCCATCGCCGATCTGCCCGTTCAACCGACGCCGACTGAGGCGTCCGGTGATGCGAAGCGGGAAATCGGAGAAGATGCTTCCGTTGACCGTTGCCGCCCGCAAGTCGGCATCGATGCCCTCCGGAAGATCCAGCGTGATGCCCCCGTTCACCGTCTCGAACTCGATCGGCGCACGCCCGTCCACCCGGCCAATCCTCGCGTCGATGGAGCCGTTGACAGTGGTCGCGCTCGCGAAGCCCGTCGTGGACACCTCGACATCGCCGTTGACCGTGTACGCTTCCACATCGCTTTCGAGAGACTGTGCGTAGATCTCCCCGTTGACTGTGCGCGCCACGAGCACCACGCCGGCGGGAACGTGCACTGTGAAGTCTACCTGCACATCGTTGTTCCGAATGTCATTGCGTCCTCGGGAACCAGGGAGGCATTCGTTGGAGCGTCCGCGCCGGGAAGAAGGGTAGAGGGCACAGACGGTGACCCCCCCACCATGCTCGATCACCTCGATCTGCACGTCGTCGGGATCGCTTCGGCGGCTGCGTTTCCTCGCCATCACCTGCACCTCCGACCCGCCGGTGAACTCGGCACGGATACCGCCGTTCACGCCCTTGATCTCGATTTCACGCCCGGTCGAGACGCGCCCGCTCCACCGAAACTCGTCCTGCGCCGCCCCGGATTCGAGAGCCACTCCCATCATGGTCACGGCTAGCGACAACACTCTTAACGCCTGCACGGGTGTGCCTCCCATCGGTTCTGTCGAGTTGATCGCGGCGCGTCAGGCGCCACGGCGCAGGAAAATACTTCCGTCAAACGCCTCGAGGTCGAACGTCGCACTTCCATCTCCGAGAGTGAATGTGAAGCGCCTTCGTCCGGACTTGCGAAGGACGATGGGAAAATTCGTTTCGAACTCACCCTCATAGGT
>JBDHDY010000129.1:0-7947 GCA_039591275.1 Gemmatimonadota bacterium
CGACCTCCGCACGGGCGTCACCAAGCTCGCAACGCACACGGCCAACTTGTCAAAGGGTACAATGGGGGGACAAACGGGGATCAGGGCCGCCGGAGGCGCACAATCATGAAGGTGCAAGTCGTTGTGTTGCTTAATGCCCGGGGCGGGATTCGAACCCGCATGGGGTTGCCCCCAAGGGATTTTAAGTCCCTTGCGTATACCGATTTCGCCACCCGGGCCAGGGGACTAGGTCTAAAAAGACAACACCACTTGGACTAACACAACCACTTAGGCGGTCGCCTTTCTGTCACTCGTCTTCAACGTTGTGCAGTCCAGTGTGGCATTGCGTAGGCAAAGTCAGGCTAGGCACGCCACCGTCACAAAACGGCGATATCCTCATCGACGCGCCAAGGGGCACCCGAGTCCCCGTGGAAGACGGGCAGCTTACTGGTTGGTGGGTTCGCAGAAGGTGGGGGGCTCGCACGTCCACCCACGGCGCAACCGGCGAGCCTCACGCCGCAGCCGGAACCGGATGTACCGGCCCGCGAGAGGCCCGGCCACCCGGGCCTTGAGCCCAAATTCGCGGTAGAGCTCTCTCAGAACCCTCGTGATCTTCTTCTTGAGCATCGGATCGGAGCGGAACCACCGGCGCGCCGCCCAGAGGGCCCCGGCAAAGCTCACGGGAAGATCCCGGGCCTCCCACGCGAACCGCTTGCGAATCCGCGGATCCGGATGGCTCTTGTAACGCAGCCACCCCTGCAACGTCGTGCGGGCTACCCGGACGATGCTAGGGCCGTTCACCCAGAAATCCCGGTCGAAGGCCTTCAGGAGATAATCGCCTTCCCGGCCATCTGTGATGTGCGGGTGCTTGTGGCTGAACTTGAACTGGCCGTGCCGGTCCGCATGGGGACGTTCGGTCTGATCGAGGAGGGTGCCCTTGGCGAGATGTTCCTCGTAGAGGGGGGTTCCGCCGACGGGCGTGTAGAGCATGAACTGGTGGAACTCGGTGTCGTGGCTGACGGCGTGCTCGATAGCGGCGTCGATGTTCTCCGGCGTGTGTTCCTCCAGACCTATGATGGTCGAGCCGAGGACACGGATGCCATGCGACTGCAGCGTACGCACCCAGTCTCGTGTGTCGGTGCCCTTGAGCTTGGCGTAGTTGGCGCCCTCACCCTCGAGTCCCATCCACACCCAGGAGATGCCCAATGCGACGAGCTGCTCGATGGAGTATTTGCGCAGGACATTGGCCGAGCTGAACACGTAGAGTGCCCAGGGCTTGCCGTGCTCGACCATCAGCTCCAACAACCGGAGAGCGCGCTTGCGGTGGGCCAGGAAATTTTCGTCCATCACGAAGAAGGACTGGACCTGCATGGCGGTCTCGAGCTCGCACATGACATCGAACAGCTCGTCGCCTGTCTCGTAGAAGTGGACGAATTTACCCTTGCCGCCGAACATGGCGGACGTCGCGCAGAAGTTGCAGCCCATGGGACACCCGACCGATGGGATGAGTGTCGCAGCCGTGTCTCCCGGTTTTTGCCGGAGGTTCATTCCCATCGTGCGCGTGCCGAGTCCCGATAGCACCTGGGGATGTCGAATGGGCCTGTTGGGATCTTCCTTGAGGAAGCGTCGCATCCACCGGACGCCCTCTCCCTTCACGATGTAGTCCGCGTCGATCCGGTCCTTCAAGTTCGGCGTGTTCGCCACGTGGCCGCCGATCACGATCGTGGCGTTGGGAAGGTGTTCGCGAATCAACTCGCACATCTTCTGCACCTTCTCGACGTTCGGCTGAATCGCGCCGATCCCCACGATGTCGTACTCGTTCTCAGAGATCTCGCGAATGAATCGCTGCAGTCCCGGAAAATCGAGCAGGGTGCAGGTTGCAGAGATGTTGTGCTGGATGAGCATCAGACCCCAGGACCGGTGGAACATCCGCAGCGAGAACACCTGCTGCGTTCGCGTGACCTGGTTGTGGTAGAGCTCCATCGGGTTGATGGTCCGGCTCCCGAAGGCATCGTCTTGGGCGTAGGGGCCGAACACACTGGTCAACAAGACCCGTGCCTTGGGTCCGAACGGATGCTGTGGATGGGCAAGCATGTTCTTCGGACCGCCGAGCTACTTGGTCTGCTGCAGCGACACGGACTCCTGCTCGCTGGCCTTCGGGATGGCGTGCTCCTTCGGCACCGTCCGGGTGAACTGTCCGAAGTGGATGCACTCCTCCAACCGGCATGACCACGCCAGTTCACCGTCCCACACGGTCATGTCGGGGCAGCCGTCGCACATGTTCTGCTCGCCGTTGTCCAGGATCTCCACCGGCGAGATGACCATGATCGACTGGAGGTGCAAGCGCCGGAACAGGACGCTCGGCGAGCGCAGGGCGCGCCAGAAGACCTTGCGGATGCCCCGATCGATGGGCCACAGCAGGAACGCCATCAGCCGGCCGCGCCGTCCCACCGCCGGTTCGGCGTACGCCATGTACCGGCCGGTCCGCAGGTGATGCCACACCTGGGCCAGCTCGAGCATCTTGCGACCGAGGTAGCCGTAGATGCGCTTCTTGGTCCCGACCCGAACGGTCAGGAGCCACTTGAACGAATCGGGCTTGGCTGTGCCGCCGAGGTACGCCCCCGGGGCGAACTCCGGTTCGCGTTCCCGGATCTTGGCGACGACATCGTGGGCCGAGAGGTCGATCCGCTGGCCCGTCTCCTCGTACGTGAGGGGAGCCATGTCGACCTTGCGCCCGCCCGCGTAGTAGTCGAACCGCTTCGGGTCCGCCGGTTCCCGGTAACAGATGAACACCATCACGTGGACGATCTCGATGTGCTTCTGGGCCCAGGCGATCATGCCCGGGATCTCGTCGAGGGTGTCTTCGTAGACCGTGGCGTTGAAGGAACACGTAAGACCGCCCACCCGGGCAACCATTTCGGCGAAGTGGAGTCGCAGCTCGTTGTGTTCCTGTTCGGTCTTGTTCTTCCACTTGGGGCGGTGCTGCTTGCTGTCGATGTGGAAGGTGAGGCCGAAGAGGCCGGCCCGCTTCATCTCCCGGAGCAACTCCTCGGTGAGGGCGAGGCCGTTGGTGTTGAGAATCGGCTTCCATCCGCGGTCTGCCACCATCCGAACAATGTCGACGACCTGTGGATGCGTGAGGGGATCGCCCCCGGCGATGGAGATGCCATCCGTCTTGCGGTACCGCTCGAACACGTCGAGGTCGGCCCCCACCTCCTCCAGGGATTTGTGCTCATTCACATTCGCCCTGTAGCACCCTTCGCACGCGAGGTTGCACTTCATCGTGGGTTCGAGCCATGCGATGGCATTGTCCGACAGGGTCCACGGAAGCCGATACAGGTCTCGGTGATCGAGTGTTGCAGTCATTGAATCCCTTGATTCGCGTTTGATATGACCGGCCATCGGGTTGTGCGCTGCCTGTTCGATCGGTATTCCCTTGCGTATGCCGATTTCGCCACCCGGGCCAGTGATGATACTGGATGATGATAATGTACTAGGCTAGAACGCCCGCGGTAGTGGTCACAGCCTACTCCGACTTCTTCCGCTCGCTGAGAAAGTTGGAAACCGCCATGGCGACAACGAAGAGGAGCAGTACACCAATCGACGATAGAAAGAACAGTAGAGCGAAATTGGCCGAGTTGCCGAGCAGCTTGAGAACACCCGCGATGATCAGGCCCCCAAGAAAGACTTTCCACCAAAGCTCTATCATCATCGGTCTACGCCTTCCCAAGCGGGGTGCGCTCGATCCACAAATGTCCCCGATCGCAGTGCCGCGACCCCAAACTTCACACGGCGCACTCGCACCTTCAAGGGACCCGCGGGTGCGACTGGGCCGGGTAGGAAAACCCCTCTTCTCGAGCTATCAACCTACTGCACCACCAACGTCGCCGTGGTCGAATGCTCGAGCGCCCCAGAACTTGCGGTAATCGTGAACGAGTGAGTTCCGGCGGGCGTCCCGGGTATGGGAGTCCCGCCGTTGCTCGGTCCTGTCGGCTCCTCGCCGCCACATCCCGTGTACAGTACCAGGCCAGATACGATCAGCGCGAGAAGCAACGGTGACGCGATACGCTTGCGCCGAGGCGCAGTACGCGTCGCGAAAGACAGTCCCAACACCACCCCAAGCGTGCCAAACCACAACCAACCAAACCGACCCGCGTACAACGGTGTCTGGTCCTTCTCGTCGAGCGTCGGTCTCAGCGACACCGACGGTGCCGTCGTCGATACGGTGAGTGTAGAGGTTGCCGCGGTGGTGGGAGTGAAGCTTGCTGGAGCAAACGCACACGAACTGAGATTGGGCAAACCCGAGCACGCCAGTGAGACATTTGCATTGATCGGATTTGCCAAAGCACTCACCGTCACCGTGTAGGTCGCACTAGCGCCGGCGCTGACTGTGTTGGATTCCGGAGAAACGGCCACCTCGAAGTCGTCAACCACCGCAACACACGCCGAGAACTCGGAGGTGTTGTTGTCGGGAGAGGTGGCGGTCACCGTGAGATACGCGTGGCCTGCCGGCGGTGTTTGCTGAGAGCTGACCGTGAAGCTCGCGTCTCCGCTGGCGTCCGTGGTGACCTCCCCCGTGTCGAGCAGGCTCTCCCCTTCCCCATGATCCAGAGCGTCACAGGTGGTGCTCGTAAAGAACTGTAGGTGAAACTCGGTGTCCGCTGTGCTATTCAGCGTTCCTTCAATGGTGGTGCTCCCGGCGATCACCGACGTCACGACCGGAAAGTTCTGGAGGCCGTTGGCGCCGGCGTCCCCGTCGCCGTCGTCGTTCACGTCCACGTCGTTCGAACCGAGATCGATCCCCAGGCCGCCGTTGGAGTGGATCGAGTTGGAAAGGACCGCGTTCCCTGTGCCCGATTCGACAAACACTCCATCGCCGCCGTTGAACGCTATGGTATTCCCCTCCCCACTCCCAAGGCCTCCAATGGTATTGTCTGAGGCGTCCGTGTTGACACTGATGCCATCTTGATCGTTGCCCAGATCAAGAGCGCCCGTCGCATCAGTTCCGATGTAGTTGCCCTCAACCACGTTCCCCGTGGCACCCGCATCACTGATCCGGATGCCCGCCTCGGCGTTGCCGGAGATCACATTTCCAGCGCCCGTCGTCGTCCCGCCGACCGTGTTGTCCGGCGCGCTGATGAACACGCCCTGCCCGTCATTACCGAGCGCTACGGTACCGGTCGCGTCAGTGCCGATGTAATTGCCTCGGACAACGTTGCCGGTTGCAGCAGCTCCGTTGATGAAGATGCCGTCTCCGTTGCCGGACAAAATATTCCGTTCCTCGACCAGGGTCCCGCCGATCTCGTTGTCGGGGGCACCGTCGATGTGCACTCCCGCCACACTGGTATTGGGTACCACGGCCGTCCCGTCCATATCCGTGCCAATGTGGTTACCTACCACTCTGTTTCCCGTCCCGTTGACACCCATGATCACCACACCATCGGAGTTACCGGAGATGACATTGCCAGCGCCGCTAGCTGTCCAGCCAATCGTGTTGTTTCGTGCTCCGTCGATCAAGACTCCTGAGGCGCCATTCGGTAACGCCGTCGTGCCGTTCAGATCGGTCCCGACGAGGTTGCCCTGCACGAGATTACCGATGGCTCCGAAGCCTGTGATCTTCACACCCTCGGCGTTGTTACCGGAAATGACGTTACCCGCCGCCGTAGTACCGCCAATGGTGTTGCTGTTCGCATCAAGGAGGATGTGCACACCCCGGTCCGCGTTACCCAGCGGTGCAGTGCCGGTCACGTCGGTACCGATGTAATTGCCCTGCACCACGCTCCCGCTCGCCCCGTTTCTCAGCAGTACACCATCGATGTTGTTTCCCGAGATTACATTACGCGCCCCTGCCCCTGTCCCACCCACGGTATTGTTCGGCGCGTCGTTGAGATCCACGCCGGAGTTACCGTTGCCGATGGCTGCCGTCCCAGCGACGTCGGTGCCAATCAAGTTGCCTTGCACGAGGTTTCCGGTTGCACCCGAAAATATGACCCCCACGCCAAACACGCTGTTCCCAGAGATAACATTGCGTGCTGCGCTCGTCGTTCCTCCGATAGTGTTGCCTGGTGCCCTAACGATGGACACCCCGTGCAAGCCATTCCCCAGCGCGGCCGTGCCCATGACATCAGTCCCGATGAAGTTGCCTTGAATCACATTGCCTGTCGCAGGGTCAGAGATCAGCACGCCACTGACAGCGAAACGGTTGATCACCAACCCCTGCACCGTGCTGTTGCTCGCGGAGATTTGCAGTCCATCGGCGCCGCCGCCGGCACTGCTCCCGTCCAGCTCGATCTTTAGCACGGCGTTGCTGCCCAGCCCCGGGCCGTTTGTGTTGACACTGGCCCCCGACTGCGTGTAGCCGTCGATTGTCACGGGATCGGTGATCGTAGGTAACGCGGAGTTCGGCTGAATGGTGTGAGGGCCGGCGCCGGGGATATCGAACTCGATGACGTCCACGGTTCCCACGCTCGTGTTGGAGGCGACGATGGCCTCCCGCAGGCTACAGTGGGTCGCGTCGCACCCCGCCCCGTCGACGACATCGTCCTTCGAGTTGACGGTGAGTGTCACAAAAAAAGCAACCTCGACGGGAGAGGTTGCCTTAGTGGGTGGATCGGGGCTGAAGTTTTCGAACGGCCGGATCGTACTAAACTGCAAGAGGGAAATCGGTCCAAAAGTCAGGATGGCGACGAAACCCATCAACGCTTTCATGGCTCCTCCCAAGCGTGCGCAAAATGCAGCCGCTCGTCAGATGGCGGGCGCAGGAACCCCAGCGTTTGATGTATGTACGGAGCGGAAGCCGCCAGGGGCTACCTGCTCTTGATGTCGAGGCATGTCGAGATGATCTGCTGCGCGGCGAGGGGGCGGCGGGGACTCAAATCCCGATACGACCACTGTGGATTGGTGTCACCACGCCAAAGAAGATAAGAGTATGCACATTTCTATTGCAAGGGTGGTGGGGGTGCATCACCAGGCGCTGCAAAAAACGTAGGGGCGCAGCATGCTGCGCCCCTACGTTTTCTTCCTCTACCGCCGCTGGCTGATCGTCTCCAAACCCTGTATGACATTCCCGTCCGCATCAATCTCGTACATCGGACCGATGTCCAACTCCCTGATTCCCTGCTCTATCTTCTCTCGGTCTCCGACGACAACCCACACGACATTGTCGGGGCGCAGTGTGTTACGCGCCGCCCTTTGAACCTGATCCAGATCCAGCGATCGCACACGGCCAGTGTACGTGTCGTAGTAGTCATCCTCGAGTCCGTATCGCACCATGTCGGTAATCGAGCCTGCCACGGCGTTCGCGGTCTCCCAGGACCCCGGAAGCGTGAGGGTACGTGACGCTTTGGCCACGTTGAGCTCCTCCGGCGTCACAGGCCGATCACCCACGATCCCGCGAAGCTCGTTCGCCACCTCGACGATCGACTCCTTCGTCTTATCTGTCTGCACCGGCGCGTACACGAAGAACGGACGCTGACCACGGGCCGACCGGAAGAGCGACTGGGCACCGTACGACCAATGCTTGTCTTCGCGCAAGTTCATGTTGATACGCGCACCGAAATCGCCACCGAGGACTGTGTTCATCGTTTCGAGTGCAATCTCGTCGGGGTTCCCCTTGGGTGGTGCGATGTGGCCGGCGAAGATCACCGATTGCAACGCGTCCGGCCGATCCACGATGTAGACCGCCGAGCTCGGCTTGTGGGCGACAGTGGCTAGATTCTTCGTGGGCACATTGCCATGACGCCAGTCGCGAAACCGCTCCTCCAATACTGGCCGGATCTCATCCAGGGTCGCAGCACCGACAATCACCAGCGTTGCGTTATTGGGTACGAACCAGGTGCGATGAAACTCTACCAGATCGTCCCTGGTGATTCCGGAAACTGATTCCTCGGTGCCCGAGCCCGTCAGCGGATTGCCGTAGGCATGCCCCTCTCCATACAGCAGTCTGGAAAACACACGCAGCGCCATGCT
>JBDHDY010000130.1:0-9579 GCA_039591275.1 Gemmatimonadota bacterium
GTCGTAACCATCGATGTCGGTGTTCCCGCGGACTCTCACGTTACCTCTGGTCTTGAACGCCGCGTCGACGTCGATCTCGAAGGGGTTGAGGCGAACCAGGAGCCCAACGTGTTGCTGTGTGGATGAGTCGGCGCTGAATCCTTGCGCGTCGACCAGGTAAAGCATGGTGTTCATCCGGCGCAGGGAACGGCGGTACCAGCCTGAGCCATCCTCCCTCCATCCCGTGTCGGTGAGCGTCGAGCCGACGACCATGTTGTTGTACTGGTAGGGATGCCAGTCCGCCAGCAGATATTGAGCTGCTCCTTCTGCTGTGTGAAACGCCTGCTGGGTCTTGAGCGTGCTGTGACCCACGCGCCGTTCCTGCATTCCGACGAAGAAGGCACCGGAAATCATCCCGCTGATCAGCAGCAGTGCAAACACGGCACCAACTAGCGCCACGCCGCGTTCATCTCTTCGGTTTGTCACCATCAGACTCAACCCGGTTGAGGGATCTGACTCGCCTACGCCCCAAGTCTGCGAGTGAGCAACTACCTGGGGCTGTGAAGCTCGGAGCTCGCAGCTGACAGCTAGTCGCCGCTAGCTGTTAGCTGAGAGCTCCTCCCTCAAGCGTTGAGATGATAACCCTTGATCTTCTTGATCAGCGTAGTCCGGGCGATCCCAAGCTCGCGTGACGCGTGCGTGCGATTGCCTCGGTGATGTCGCAGGACTTCTGCTATGTGTTGGCGCTCGTAGTCATCGAGCGTACGTGGAGTGTGATCGATCTCCGCCCCAACACCGGCGTACTCGCCGCTCTTCCGCTGCTCCAGCTCTGCCTCCAGTGTAGCCAATTGATTCCTCAGCAGCTCTCGCTCTTCGGCTTGACGAATCGTGAGCGCCAGCTGATCCGGGCGGAAGGGTTTGGCGAGATAATCGTAAGCACCCCACTCCATCGCTTGGATGGCGGCGTCCTCGTCCGAGTATGCGCTCATCATGATCACCAGCGCCCCGCCACCCGCCGACTTGTAGCGACGCAGAAAATCAGGGCCCGTTAAATCGGGCATCTGAACGTCACAAAAGATGAGATCGAATGGCTCGTGTGCCGCCACGCGGAGCGCGTCGATGGGGGAGCCTTCCGCCTGCACGTCGTGTCCATCGAACTCGAGCAAACGGACGAGGGAGTCTCTGAGACCAGGGTCGTCGTCGATAATGAGGAGTTTCATGATCCCTTCCGAACCAGATCCGAATGGTGGAACCAGATCCGAATGGTGATGATGCGGACCAGTTACCGGTCCGGTGCCGGCGTTGTCCTAACCGTCCTAGTGACGGAGCCGGCGCCCACGTGGGGGAATCGGCAGGACATCTCTGCTGTCTCCTGAGATGCAACCGCGGCCCTAGCATACTTGTTATCCTCAACGGCTCACGTAACCGCGAGGGGGTTCTCAGTATAGGCTCACCCAGCTTCGCTCGCCGAACGGGACCGCAAGGGCAGTTCCCTGCAGCGATCGCTGAATGGCGCAGCTCGAGTAATAGAGCTTTGCGTCACCGGCGATGTCGTTGAGTCCGTCGCCGTTGTTGGCGGCGATCACCGCTCCGTGGAACTTCTGACCGGTCCCCTCCGTCCAGAACCTTCCGCGCACGATGATGACACCGAAGTACTCGAAATTACCGTTCACCAAGAGGTCGCCGTCGACCAAAAGCAGTCCCTGACCTTGCCAGTTTCTGATTACGGCGTCCCCGGTGATTAAGGTGACGGGATAGTAGTCGCCGCAGGGCGACAATGGATTCCTACCGTCACCCCAATTCTTGGGATCTGCCAGGTTGCACTCGGTGCCGACGAAACTCGGTTCGAGCCGAGGGCATCGAAGTCGGTGTCGGCAAACGTCGTAAGCTCGGCTACATCGATCTTCTTGTCTTCGGCGATTCTCGGGTTGCCGGCTATGATGTGCGCTCCGCCCTCTTCTGTCACGTTCTTCTTGTCGTCCACCAACAGTCCCGGTGCTCCGGCAGCTTCGACGGCTGGGCAATCGAGCCATCCGGGCGGCGTCCGATCGTTTCCGTTTATTTCCGACTTGCCCCGTGCTCTTACGTTGCCGCGCGTGGTGAAGGCAGCATCAGCTCTGACCTCGACGGGATTGAGCCGAGCCAGAAGGCCAACATGCTGGCCGGTGGAGGAGTCCGCACTGAAGCCCTGCACGTCCACCAGGTACAGCATCGTGTTCATCCGGCGCAGGCTGCGCCGGTACCAACCGGTGCTGTCGTCCATCCAACCGACATCGGCGAGCGTCGAGCCGACGACGAGGTTGTTGTACTTATAGGGATCCCAGTCCGCCACCAGGTATTGAGCCGCCCCTTCAGCGGTGTGAAACGCCTGCTGGGCCTTTAACGTGCTGTGGCCCACGCGCTGCTCCTGCATCCCGACGAAGAAAGCTCCGGAAACCATCCCGCCGATCAGCAGTAGCGCAAATATCGCACCAACTAGCGCTACGCCGCGTTCGTCTCTTCGCTTGGCCATCTTCAGACTCCTTCGCTAAGCGCTAGTCACGGGTTGTTTCTCAGAGCTACCTGAGTCGTCATTGAATCCAGGAGATACGCGGTAGATCCCAGAGGCGTTCGCACGCGCTGACCACTTCGTCCCGTCAATGCGATCCCGACCCGAGTCACCTCATCTACTGTGGCGGCAGCTCCCCCAGCGGCATCGAAGTAGCTGAAGGTGAGTCCGCTTGCCGTGAGCGGACCCGCGACTTGTTGCAGGCCATCCCACGTGCCCGTGCTCTTGTCAAAGCCGTGGCCTCCGAGCCACCAGCTGCCTGCGGCATCTTCGTAGAGTTGGACTTCCACGATCTCAAAGCTCCGAGCCGGCGACCAGGCGGTGACGCCACCCAGGTCGGGACCGGCGTTGACCGTAATTGTCAAGCTTGGAGCTCCGCCAGGACAGGCGGCGCCGGCGGACGCGCTCACCAGATCCAGATGCAGCCATTGATCATCGTCATCCGTAGTACTGTCGGCATCCACGAAGACCAATGCTGAATCCCGGGTCGGGTCGAGCGGTCGAAGTCCAAGGCTGGTGGGTTGCAGCACGAGTTGCTGGGTGCCGGTGACACCGGCACGACACGTGACGTAGAGATTGCGCATCGCCTTGTATCTCAGCGACGTGCTCGTCATGGTAATAATGTCACTGCCGGCGGGATCGCCGGCGTTGAGCTCGCGAATCTCGCCAGGCAAAACCGACATCGCGGACCTGACGTTGTCGGTCACCTTGACTCGCTGCGTCTGCTGCATGTATAGCCGCTGACTGTTGACCAGCACCGTCATGATGGCAGTCGAGACGATGGCGGTGAGCACCATCCCCACGACGAGTTCGATCAGCGTGAATCCGCGGGAGTTCATGTACACCTCAGCGCCGTCGAAAACGTATCTGTGCGCGACCCCTTAGGTGTCGGGGAGGTCACGTCTACGGTGACCTTGGCGGCTTTACCCGCGGCCAGCGACTCGTTCGACCAGCTCACGGTGTATCGACCCACCGGCTCGGATCCCGGTGACAGGCTTGCACAGTCCTGACTCCGCAGAAGCTCGAAGCGGTCGGCGGCAAGCGTGCTCGCGTACGTGGATTGGCGGCCCTCCGCGACCAACTGAGTCGTGGCGGCGGCGGTGGCCAAAAGCCCCATCATGCCCAAGGAGAGCATGAGGACTGCAACAATGGCCTCGGTCGTGGCAAACCCGCTCTGGTTCTTCATTACATGACCCTCCCCAGCGGCGAGATCCGCAGCGAATCGCTGTGCGCACCCGTGCTGATGTAAATGGCGCATATACCGGCGTTCATCGGGCCGAGGCCTCGGCCGTCGAACATCAATGAGTCGTGTGAGGACAAGACCGTCACGCCGAACCGTCTGCCCATGCTCTCAACGACACCCACGGTTTCCATCGCCCCCGAAACGGGGTTCGCTGAGCGGATTTCCAGCGTGTCGCCGTGGAAATGTAGAAACGTGGTTTTGCCTCGCTGCATGGCCGTTGAGCGGGCCTTAGCGTGGATGGTGACGATGGCGTCTCTCGCCGCGCGCACCTGGTATGCAGTGTATGCTCGCGACACTTTCGGAAAGGAAACGCCCGCCAGGATGCTGATCAGCACCAGGACGTTTGCGATCTCGATGAGAGTGAAGCCTCGGTTCTTCATTGTCGTCATCCCTCTGCGGTCACGGCTTACTACTATCAAGATGTGTGCCGAGAGATAAGTTCATTGATCGCATTGAGTTACGGATCGGTGGCGCACCGAAATCGGCTGCAACCGGTTGCAGGAGTGCACGCCGTTGCAGGTATCAGGAGTGAACGGCTGGCTGACTAGATGGCGTGCTGTTTGAGCTTGTAGAAGAGACTCCGGACGCTGACACCAAGGATTTTAGCGGCTTCCGCCCGGTTGAGGCCCGCAGCGTTGAGTGCCGCTTGAATGGCTTCTCGCTCGGCACGACTGACGGCGACCTTGAGGGGAAGGGGGCCACCGTCCTGACCGTTCTCCCCGTTGTTTGGGGCTAGAGAAACCTCTGCGGGTGCCGCGAATGCCTCGGGAGTGAGGGAGCCGTTGGATGAGAGTACGCAGGCCCGCTCGATGGCGTTCTCGAGTTCCCGCACGTTGCCGGGCCACGGGCGCCGGCAGATTGCCGCCAGCACGTCCGGCGTGACGGTGACACGTCGCCCAGTCCGTTCCATGCTCTGCTCGAATAGGTCCAAGATGAGGGGCTCCAGGTCTTCGCGCCGCTCCCGCAGCGGTGGCACATGGATGCGGATTACGTTCAGGCGGTAGTACAGATCCTCGCGAAACTGGCCGGCCTCAACATCCTGTTCGAGATCGCGGGCAGTAGCCGCAATGACCCTCACGTCGACTTTGCGTATTCCCTGGTGACCCACCGGACGTATCTCACCCTCCTGCAGAACGCGAAGGAGTTTCACCTGGAGCGGCACCGGGATGTCTCCGATCTCGTCGAGGAGCAGTGTACCACCGTTTGCTTCCTCGTACTGCCCCCGGCGATCGGACGTGGCGCCGGTAAAAGCACCTTTGGAGTGCCCAAAGAGCTCGGATTCGAGAAGTGACTCGGGGATGGCGCCGCAATTCAGAGCCACGAACGGCTTTTCGGCGCGGGGGCTCATCGCGTGAATCCGGCGGGCAAGCACTTCTTTGCCGGTTCCGCTCTCGCCCGTAATGAGTACGGTAGTCGTATGAGGCGCCACTCGGGTAGCGAGCTCCATCACGCGGCGCATCGCCGGTGATTTGACGACCATGTCGTGGCCCCTCCACTTCGCGAGCTCTGCCTCGAGCGACGCCACCTGACCCCGCAGTCGCTCCCGTTCCTGAGCCTTGCGGAGCGTGAGCGTGACCTCGTCCGGGCGGAACGGCTTCGACAAGTAGTCATACGCGCCCCGCTTCATGGCCTCGATGGCTGCATCTTCGTTGCCGTATGCACTCATCATGATGACGAGTGCCGCACCGTCTCCCTGTTTGTAGCGGTGCAGAAATTCCGAGCCGTCCATCTCGGGCATTCGTACGTCGCACAAGATCAGATCGAAGGGGGATTGTCGGGCGAGGGCTAGGGCCTCAACGGGTGAATTCTGGGCGACTACCTCGTAGCCCTCGAGCTTCAGAAACCTGGATAGCCCGTCGCGCAGTCCGGGATCGTCGTCGACGATCAGAACCTTCATTGGCCGCTCGGCAGGAACACCTTGAACGCCGCTCCCCCTTCACGAGCCCGGTCCACCCAGGCGATACCGCCCAGTTCGTGAGCGGTTCGCTGTACCAAGGCCAGGCCGAGTCCAGTACCCTTGCCCGGATCTTTGGTCGTGTAGAAAGGCTCGAACACGTTCTCGGCGTCATCGGAGGAGATGCCGGGACCAGAATCAGCCACGTATAACAGAACACCTGGGCTGCCCGGTGGGAGCTCCGGCCGCCACGGACGTTGAGTCGGGGGGCGGGTTGATACGGGGCGCCGCCTGTCATCGCCACGCCGGCGCAGCGCATCGCCGTGAGGTTGGTAGCCTGCAGCGAGGGCGCCTACGACAATCGAAATGTTGGGCGCGGCGTCCACGGCATTGATGAGTAGATTAACCATCAACTGCTCCAGCGCGTGGGCGTTGCCCCGCACCTTCGGTAGCTTCGGGTCACATTCGAACGCAAAGTCTGCGCGCTTGAGCACACCCTGTTGCTTGAGCAACTCGATGACGGACTGCACCAGCGCAGCCATGTCCACCTCGCCGACAGACTCCTTATGCGTGTGGGCGTAGTCTAGCAGGCTTCGCACGATGCGGTCGATGCGCTCCGTTTCGCGCGAAAGCGCCTCGACGATCTCGCGGTCCGCGTCGGTGCGCTCGAGAAGACCGATATAGGTCTTGATGGCCGAGAGGGGATTGCCGACCTCATGGGCGACCCCTGCAGCCATCCTCCCGATGCTCGCGAGCTTCTCCGCTCGCGCGAGTTGGCGCTGGACGTCCTCGCTCTGGGCGATCATACCGCGAAAGCACTCCAAAAAACGTCTCGGCCTCGTGGATGCCTGGGACCGAGCCGCGCGACATGCGCTCGTTGCCTCGGGCCCTCGGCTACCCGTGCCCGTAGCTGCCGGATCACCGCTGCTCTCAACGACAGACACTCCGGCCATGGCAACCGGGACGGAAACACGGGCTCACCGTGTGCCGAAGTTGTCGGTTAGCCGCCTCGAGGGCGGCCCTGTTCCGGATGACCAACGCGGTCTCCAACGCCGGCAATGCCGACGTGCACCTTCGGGTGTCGACGAGCGCACGGTCCTCCGGATTCGCTGTCAGCATCACACCACCCACCACACCGTCTACGGGACATTAAGTTGGGGCAAAAGACGGCATGATTTCTGTGAGCCACATCATTTTCACTCATATACATGCAACAGGTTGGCATTCCATCACATAGAGTCGACCTCCGTGGGTCGTGAGGCCTGCATTGGAGGTGGCAGAATTCAGAGGGGAACGACTACCGCTCGGGTGGATAAACTTCTGTCTGACAGCGTGTTGCTAGAGGTTATCGTCAGTGTGCAACGTACTGCAGGTACCTCGCAACGCGACCACTACGTGATGAACATCAGTCAATTGTGAGGCAACTCACGAAATTCAGTTCGCTTCGCGGCAAGGGCGGCGATGCTGCCTTTGCCTGGCCGGCGCGATCAGCCGGCCAGGGTCAGAGCGGCCACCCGTGCCGTTTCGGCCAGCACCGCGGCTCCTACGAAGATGCTCTCCTCTGCCGGGAAGAACCGGGGAGTGTGTGCGGGGATGACCTCGCCTCCCGACTCGCGGGCGCCGATGCGAAGGAAACAACCGGGTATCTCCTCCAGGTAAAGTGCGAAGTCTTCGCCAGCCATGTTCAGGAAGCCAAGTGGCACCAGCGCGGCCTCGCCCATGAGTGATGCAACGGCCTCCCTCGCCCACACGATCGGGCGTTCCTTGTTAACGATCGGTGGTGTGCCGAGGCTGAGATCGACGCTCGCTCGCACGCCGTACGCCTGCGCGGTGCTCTCGGCGATACGTCTCACCTCCTCATGAAGGAGTTTCCGCGTTGCCCGATCGACGGCTCGGAGCGTGCCCGACAAGGTGGCGGCGTCGGGAATCACATTGGGCGCTGTTCCCGCATGGATGGATCCCACGGTAACGACAGCGGAGTGAGCTGGGTTCAAGTGCCGTGACACTATCGTCTGCAAGGCGTTGATCAAGCCCCCAGCAGCGACAATAGGGTCCGCCGCTTCGTGCGGTCGGGCGCCGTGCGCGCCACTTCCCTTGAGCTCGATGGTGAAAGTGTCTGCTGCGGCTGCGAGGGGGCCGACATCGGCAACAACACCGCCCAACGCAAAACGGCGGTCGACGTGGGCACCGAAAATGGCGGCGGCTCCCTCTAGAGCACCGGTTTTCAGCATGGCCGCCGCCCCCTCTCCGGTCTCTTCGGCCGGCTGCAGCACGATGAGAACGTCTCCCTTGGCCGGCTTGTTGGACAACAGATGAGCGGCGCCCACTGCCCAGGTCGCGTGCACGTCGTGTCCGCAGGCGTGCATGATCCCCGCATGCTGAGAGCTGAATTCAAGCCCGCTTTCTTCCTGAATCGGAAGCGCGTCGATGTCACCCCTGATGGCCACGACGGGGGACTCGGGGCTTTCACCTTTGATCCGGGCCACGACACCCGTTTGCGCCACCCGCTCCAAATGAACCGGTTCGAGTTCTGAGAGTTCATCGTATAGTCGCTGGGCCGTCTGCTCCTCCTGGAACGAAAGCTCCGGGTGCCGGTGAAGGTCTCTCCTGATGGCAACCAGCCGCTTCCGGAGCGCTGGCGGAAACAATGGCTCCAGCTGAACGAGTCCAGATTCCAAGTTCACGCCTCCTGCCGGTGGATATTCAATGCGTCCTCGATGGCAATAATAATCCCATGGGGCATTTGAGGTGAGGCGGGTTGTTCTCGATTGTGGGGTCTGGGGGCTAGGGAACCCGCTTGAAGTCTGCCAATTCATCGACCTTCACTTCGGCGACCGTTCCGCGGCTGTCGAGCACGAAATGCATCTTTGTGTTGCCGAGATGTCGGTCCCGCCAGACCGTGCGGAAGATGTCGTATTGCCAGTGCTCCAGGTCGCCAACGAAGCTCTGGCCGAACCTCGCTGCCAGTGACCCGTTCTCGAGAGCAATCTCGAGCTGTCCAAATAGGCTGTCGTCGTACGTCCCGGCATAGGCTTCCAGCGGGAGGGAAGGTGAGGTCTGCGGCAGGCGCGCGTCCTCGATCTCTTCCTGTCGGTCAGCCTCCTGTTCTTGCAGTTCCTCGAATGCCGTGAACAACTCGGAGCTCCAATCCCGTTCGATGTGACCGAGCCACAGATCGAAGATCCAATTCGTGAGCGCCACTGGAAGGAGTGTTCTTTCCCTGTTTGTCAGTATGACGACGCCGAGTTGAAGGTCTGGCATCATGGCCACGAGAGCCGTCATGCCGTCGATGTTGCCTCCGTGCAGCACAACCATCTGTCCTCGGTAGTCCAACAGGTACCATCCGAGGCCATAACTGAGAAAGCGTGCATGCGGCGCGAGCAGAGCCCACTCGCCCTCCTTTGGGACGACCGTTTGGGGTGTCCGCAACTCCTTGGCACTTGCGGCGCTGATGACTTGCCTGCCGGCACCCGCACCATCGCGCAGATGCAGCCGTACCCACTGCGCCATCTCGACCGCGTTAGAGTTGATGGCAATTGCCGGGGCGATATTATCGACGTTGCGCCAGGGCACCGACACGACCCTCCCTTCGATCTCGGCATGTGGTGTGGCGACATTGATGTGGGCAGCAAGATCGCCGACTGAGGTGTTACTCGAGTACATGCCCAAGGGATTGAAGATTCGCAGCCCGACGAATTCTCCCCAACTCAGACCAGTGAGGGCCTCGACGATCCGCCCTGCGGCTAGAAACATGATGTTTTGATAACCGAATCGTGAGCGGAAACTCCAGCTGGGTTTCAGAAAGCGGACACGCTGCAGGATCTCATTGCGGGAGAAACCGGTCCCGTACCACAGGCGGTCGCCGCGAGACAGCCCCGAACGGTGGCTTAGGAGATCTCGCACCGTGATCTCGCG
>JBDHDY010000131.1:0-7876 GCA_039591275.1 Gemmatimonadota bacterium
GTAGCGAAGGACCCGCTGTTGGCAAAGCACAAATCCAGCTGGGCGATTCACGACACCGAAGGCGGATTGTGGCGTGATCGACAAGGGAACGAGTGGGTAGACGCCTACCGTGATTCGGTCTGGTTGTATGCGGCACAAATTGCCGAAGAAGCTGTTTTGCTCGGCTTCAGCGAGATTCAACTCGACTACGTCCGTTTCCCAGACGAGCCACGGGCTTTGCTCGACCGAGCCATCTTCCCTGCGAGGGTCAACGGTGAAAGCAGGCGCCGCGCGGTGCGCCGCAACCTGTCGCTCGTGCGAGACCGCGTCAGGGCCCTTGGCGTCCCGTTCACAATCGATGTGTTCGGCCTCGTTACCAGCGCCCGCAGCGATATGGGGATCGGTCAAGTTTGGGAAGACGTAATCGCCATCGCGGACGTGGTGCTACCGATGGTGTATCCGAGCCACTACTATCGAGGGGCCTACGGGCACCGACGCCCCAACTCTGAGCCGTACGCCATTGTGCGACAGGCCTTGGAAGATGGCATTCGGCGGTTGGCGAACGTACCGCAGCCGGGAAGCATCCGTCCCTACCTGCAGTCCTTTACGCTGGGTAGACCACGCTATACGGCAAGCGAGGTGCGCGCGCAAATCGATGCGGTGCACGATCTGGGATTGACTGATTGGGTGCTCTGGAATGCAAGCGGGCGGTATCCGCCGGGTGCGTTCCGATCAGCACGCCTGCCCGCCGGTGCTCCGGCAATGGAACGTGGCTCGCGAAAGCCCGACGGAGGTTTGGACTAGAAAGCCCTACAGCTGCTAGACGGACTCGGGATGCGCAGCCGCTTGTGGCTCCCAGGCCGTGATGTATCCCGCCACCGCGCTTGCAGCGGTCGTGTAGGGACTCGCAAGGTAAAGCCTACCCGGCCCGGAACGACCTGGGAAGTTCCGATTGATCGCGCTGATTGTCACAGTCTCCGGATCGTACGAGACACCGGGCCCGGCATTGATGCACGCCCCGCATGAAGGCTCGATAAACTCCGCGCCGACCTCTCGAAAGATCTCCAGGTATCCCTGCTCTTCGCAGTAGCGCCGAACGTCCTGCGAGCCGCATTGGACGAAGCACTTCACATCCGAATGGACCCGGTTACCACGTTCCAACGCTTCCATAAAGACGCACGCGTACATGTCCATGTCGGACTTCTTTCCACCAGTGCACGATCCGGCGTACGCGATGTCGATCTTCACTTGAGAGCCGAGCTCGTCAAGAAACAGTCCGTTGCCCGGATCGCCTGGGAGCGCCACCATCGGCTGAAGTTCGCTGGCGTCCAATTCGATGACTGTCTCGTAACCGGCCGCCGGATCGGAGTATAGGCCCTCCATTAGGGGCCTCACCTCCTCCGGCCTCATCCCCCGCTCTCGAACCAGGAAGTCCTCGGACTTATCGTCAGGCTGGATGATCCCGGTGAACGCACCCACCTCGGCGGCCATGTTGGTCATCGTGGCGCGCTCGTCAATCGAAAGTGCCTGCACAGCTTCACCGGCGTATTCCACGATCTTCCCGATGGCCTGTCCATTCTTGACGTAAGGTTGTCTCAGGATCTGCAACATGAAATCCTTGGCCGTGACGTGTTGTGGCCTGCGGCCGCGAATCTTGATGAGCACCGATGGGGGGACCTTGAGCCTCACATCTTTCGTGAGCCAGGAATTGAAGATCGCCGTCGTGCCTACGCCAAACGCGATGGCTCCGATCGCGCCCGCGTGCGGCGTGTGTGAATCGGTGCCAATTATCAAATGCCCGGGCAGCGCGTGATCTTCGAGGATCTTACTGTGACAGATCGCCTCTGATCCCCGTGCAGGTGCATTCTTGCCAAGTCTGGGCAGCTCGCCATACAGCTTGACACCTTGTTGCGCTGCGAAGTCCTCTTGTTTCTTCTTGAGCTCGAGCGCAACGTCGAGAAGACCCTGTGCCTTTCGCTCATCGGTCATGGCGAGCTCGAGAAAAGTCAGATGATCGCGGAAGAAGAACACAGATTCCGGGTCGACTACGTTCTCTCCCTCTCCGACGTAGTCACGCCAGAAGATCGCTGCCATCGGCGTGACATACTCGTGACTGAACCGGATGTCGGTGCGAACGAAGCCTTCGTCCCCAGGTTGCACGTACGGTACACCAACATCTCCACGGGCTAGATCCGAAACCCAATGCCGAGCAATGATCTTCTCGCCGAGGGTCATAGGACGCTTCCTGGTCGTGACAGCCGGCACGTGCGCCTTACCCTGCAACCGAGCAACGTTATAGTTGAAGAGACCGCCGTACTCGATTACGCCTTTGGTGATGGCACCCTCACCACGAGTAAACTCATCCAGGGAGATTTCCTCGCCCCGCCTAATCCGCTCGATCAGAGAGAAATCGGTGCTGGTGAGAATACCGAGGTTCTGGCAATTCTCGCGATAGATGCGTTCGATGTTCTCAGCGATGACGAGCCGGACACCGGCGCACATCTCCGCATACGGGGATTGCTCCCGGGACGAACCCTTGCCGCGCCGCTTACCACTGACGGAACAAATAAACCCACCCGCCTTGACACTCCCCCGGGTTATCGGTAACTCAGATCCACACTTGAGGCCAAGGTAGGGGAACTCACCCAACGTTTGGTCGTAGTAGTAGCAGATGTAGGCCGGTGTGATCTCATCGGTGGAGATATCGTCCCTGAGCTCGAGGTTGGACGGCCAAGGCAAGTCGTCTCCCCTCAGCTGCCGCTGAACCGCTTCGGCGTCTTCGGTCAGAAACAGCACACGACCATGCAACAGGACGCTCGCGGGACGTTTTTCTACCAAGCGGTGCTCGAGGCTCCCAGACATGGATCGAAACATCGCCGGCGACTCCCCGTCGGACAAGGAGCCGACTAGCTTAGACGTTATATGGTGAGTGAACTACACAGACGGATCCCCTTGTGGGTGGGCGGCTTGTTGGCAGCAGGAATGCTGGTTCACGCACTTACCGGCTCGAGCGGCAACGAAGACCGGCGCGCGCGACCGGAGTATCAAGAGAGAGTGCCGAGCATCCTCGTCCTCACGGGAACCCTGTTCAAGGATTTAAAGGAAAGCTCGGGTGTTGCGGTCAGCCGGACGCACGACAGCATTCTCTGGTCTCACAACGACTCCGGTGACGATCCGGACATCTACGCCACCAACCTCCAGGGGGATCAGCTGGGCAGGTTCCGAGTCCGCCGAGCCCGCGACGGTGACTGGGAAGACATCTCTCTAGGCCCCTGCCCCGATCCAGACATGCCCGGCGACTGCCTGTACATCGCTGATACCGGGGACAACGACGGCCGACGAACATCGGTCAACTTGTACATCGTTCCAGAACCGCAACCGCCCGAAAATCGGCGCAAACGAAGACGAGACACCAGGCGCGCTAGGCGAGTGAAACTGCGCTATCCACGGGGGCGTCCAGACGTAGAAGCCATGGCGGTTGGACCGGAAGGTCACGTACTGCTTGTCTCAAAGGGTCGGCGCGGGCCGATCATGTTGTACCACATCCCCGCCGAGAAGCTCTCCGAGGATTCAGTGCTCGTCCGCTTTGCCGGCACGTTGTCCATGCCGTCCACACGGCAGCTCGGCAGACTGGTCACCGGCGCTGCCATCTCTCCCAGCGGCCGCCGAGCGGTCATACGGACTCACTGGGAGCTCTTTTTCTACACCCGGACGGAAGATGGCCGTCTGATTGCAGACGGCCCCCCCTGCTTTCTAGGTGCCATTGAGCCGCAAGGGGAGGCGGTGGATTTCCTGGACGAGGAAAACCTCGTCTTGCTGAGCGAGACTCTTTCTGGTCGGCCTGGAACGATTTACAGGGTCGCATGCCCATCATAGGCGAAGAAAAACCGAAGAAGACGACGCTGAGGTAGCCGTTTCCCTGTAGGCACCTTACTTTCTCCCACCTTTCGCCCCAATCCCATACTCTCGTGAGGAGGCGATCTGGAACTCCCGACCTCCCACCGGGTTCCTGTGAACTGGCTTCGGTCCACAGCCTCCCCCCCGATTCGCTTGCGGACGATTACGGAAATCCTGCCGTCGGACACGCATGTCGAGGGCGGATTGGAGGCGCTAGAGGCGCTAAGGGAAGAGGTCCTGCGCTACAAGAGGGTCACGGAAACCGTCAAAAAGCAGCGGCCGACGGGGGTGTGGAGCGGCAACATCCTAGGCATCGAAGCATCGAAGGCTCAGGGAATCAAGGGAACCGGCACGGTGGCCCAATACCGGCGCCTGGTCCAACTTGGTGTCCCTAAGGATCACCGTCCCCTTCGCCTTGCGGACCGGTCGCTCTACCGGCTGCTATCGCGAGACCGGGACCCGAAGCTCCTCTTCGAGTATCAGAAAGAAGCGAAGGAGAACCCAGAGCTCGGCGCCTGGGTGCGAGCCCTGATGCACGATGCCGCAGCCGCCACCTTGGCGGAGGCCAATCACATTGAGGACCCCCGTGTGCGAGGTGCGGCACACCGGGTCGTCACAGGCCTTTCAGACTTCCTTCGAAGCGACCTGGCAGAGCAGCCCTTGACGAGAAGCAGCTCCCGGACCGTCCTCACACCAGAGGCGCAGCCGCCCACCACGTTTTCCGTGGCCATGCTTGCCCACATGCCAAGGTTGCAGCGAGAATGGGCGGGCTTGGTGGACCGACTCACCGAGTTCCTCGGCAGCCCAGCACCGAAAAAGAGCTACGTCATCCTCCTCGGTAAGAAAGCACTGAAGCCAACATTCCAGATTCTCGGCGATCCTCTGGAACTCGAACGCACCGGACGTCCCAAGGACATTCCGTTCGCATTGCATTGGATAGAGCTGTTGGCCCGCTTGGGTGCCCTCGACAAATCAGAGTCAGCTCAAAGAGCGCTGACGCATCTGCTGCGCGATTGCGACGAGCAGGGGGTGTGGAATCCCAAGAATCTCCGGTCAATACCCAAGAGTCAGTCCGGGCTTGCAGATTTCGCGTTCCCCCTCGAGGTGGACGGCCGGGACGCGGAGCGCAAGAAGGCCGACGTCACTTTCCGTCTCAGCCTGATTGCGAAGCTCGCCGGCTGGAAGCTGGAGTTCACCTAACCGAAATACCCGATCCCCGTTGGTCTCCTGCTGGCTCCTTTACAGACTTTCCGAATAGTAGTAGTCTAGACTACCCCCATGTCCCTGGATCTTACGCCCTTTGGATTCACGGCCACCGAGAGCCTGGCCTACGGCGCCTTACTGCGCCGTGGTCCATCAAGCGGCTACGCCGTGGCAAAGGACCTGAGCATTGCGAGGGCCAACGCATATCAGGCTCTCAACGGCCTGGTCTCAAAGGGGGCGGCCGAGCGCCTCGATGAAACTCCTCAGCGCTACCGGGCAATACGCCAGGATGCCCTCCTCTCCATCCTGACCGCTGCCGGATCTGAGCGCCTCGACACGCTCGAAGCGCAGATGGTGGCAACCAGCCACGCGGGTGGCGAAGCAAACGTCCAAATATCTGGAAGAAGGGCGTTGCTGGATGTGCTGCTTCGGACAGCGGCGAGGGAGCAGGGGACGATCCATTGCCTTGCGCCCCCGAACGTCCTCGAGCCGCTTAGTCCCGTGTGGCGGAAACGGCAGATGGACGGACGGACCACCCATCTCTGGCTCTTAGGCGGACATCCGCCAAACCTGCCAATCCCGGCCGAGGGAGTAGTTAATCCCGAGCGCGTCTACGACTTCTTCCATCACGAAGTGGCCATTCTCATAGCCGGAGACGCTGCCGTCGTAGCACGTCTAGGTGATGGCGGCGCAGTTGGCCATTGGACGAGCGACGCCGTCTTGTCTGGGCTCTGCCGTTCCGCATTCGCCCATTTCACGGCTCCTTGACCGAGGCACGTTGCGTGGCAATTATGTCGTAAATCAACCGACCGGTTGAAAAATGACGCCACGGCGCCGGGATAGCAGGGCTCTAATCGAAGATGCTGCCAGGACGGAGTTCGCCGAGCACGGCTTCGCAGGTGCTCGTGTGGCGCGAATAGCCATGCGAGCGGCGGTAAACAAGCAGCTGATCTTCTATTATTTCGGATCCAAGGTCGGCCTGTACAAATCCGTCGTTGGTGAGACCGAACCGGAAGCCTTCCTACCCCCCTCCCCGCCACCATCGGATCCTGGGCGCCCGGCGGGACAGCTCAGGGATACTATCCTCCAACTCTTTCGAACCCTAGCCTCGCGACCCGAACTGGCTCGGCTCGTCATCAGCGACGCCCAAGACCGGCACCGGGGCCGCAATCTCTGGCGGCAAGTTCTGGACGGCATGCGATCTCGCATCAGTCGGATTGTGTCTGAGGGGCAGGGGCTCGGGTACTTCCGGGACGATGTGGATCCAGACAGGTTCGCAGAAATGGGGTTATTGCTTCCGCTGGCGTCCGCTGCCATAGGGGGGATGCAGCAAGCAGAACAGCCCGGCGACGCCGCTCGAATTGAATGGGAGCGGAACGTTACCGAGCTGCTCATCAGATCGCTGACCTGGTAGTCTAGCGGCCGTCTATTTGGCGCCGACCAGATCAGGCTCTGCTTCGATTACCTCTCCCTTTCCTCCCTTCGCCGGTCTCAGCGCCGCTTTGAAAACATTGCTTAGGTCCTCCACGGCATATACCGTGATGCGCTGCCGATCCTCCTCAGACAAGTCTTCCATGTCCGGCAAGTTCTCTTTCGGCAGGATCACATGCGTGATACCGGCCCGGTACGCGCCAAGGACCTTCTCCTTGACGCCGCCGATTGGCAGAACTCTGCCCGAAAGCGTTATCTCACCAGTCATCGCTATGTCATGTCGCACAGGGGTCCCAGATAAGCCGCTCACCAATGCCGTCGCCATCGTCACCCCGGCAGAAGGCCCATCCTTTGGAACCGCTCCGGCAGGCACGTGAATGTGAATGTCAATGTCGGCGAGTTTCCTTTTATCGATACCGAGTTTGTCGGCGTGAGTTTTGGCGTAGGTCAGCGCTGCCCGGGCTGACTCCTTCATGACATCGCCAAGTTGACCCGTAAGAACCAACTCTCCTCTGCCTGACATCACCGAAACTTCAGTGAACATGATGTCACCGCCCACAGGCGTATAGTAGACGCCGGTGGCAATGCCAACCTGATCCTCTTCAGCCGCCTGTTCAGGATGGACGGTCGGCCTGCCAAGAAGGTCGCCGATGTCATCCGGCTCCACCGAGATGCTTTTGGCTTGTCCGCTGGCAATCTTCCTAGCAACTTTGCGCGCCACCCTCCCGATCTCCCTTTCCAGTTGACGCACTCCAGCCTCTCTCGTGTAACCCGAGATTAGAGCAGAGATAGTCTTCTCGCTGAGCTGAAACTGCTCCTTCGTGAATCCAGCCTGATCCAGTTGCCGCGGAAGAAGGTACTGCACAGCGATGGCGCGCTTTTCCCGCTCAGTGTATCCGGAGAACTCCACAACTTCCATACGGTCAAGAAGCGGCCCCGGGATGCTCTGTAGAACGTTGGCCGTGCCGATGAAGAGCACCTCAGACAGGTCGAACGGCACGCCCATATAGTGATCAGTGAACGTGTCGTTCTGGGCTGGGTCCAGCACTTCGAGCAAAGCTGCTGCCGGGTCGCCCTGAAACGAGACACCGAGTTTGTCTAACTCGTCGAGAAGAAAGACGGGGTTCTTCGTGCCAGCCCTTTGCATTCCTTGAATAATCCGACCAGGCATCGCCCCTACATATGTGCGCCGGTGTCCGCGAATGTCCGCCTCGTCACGCGCGCCGCCCAACGAGATCCGCACATATTCCCTGCCCATGGCGCGAGCGATGGATTTGGCAATCGAAGTCTTACCAACACCCGGGGGGCCGGCAAATAGCAGAATCGGGCCCTTGAATTGCTTATCGTCTTCATTACCGGCGGGCGC
>JBDHDY010000132.1:0-7875 GCA_039591275.1 Gemmatimonadota bacterium
CTGATGTCGAGCACGCGCTTGCCGAGGAAGCGCATGACCTCGTCATTGATGTTGAAATCGAGACTGACCAACCCCAACGCTTCAGCGCGGTCGAGAAACTCCAACACGCGATTCTCGTCTAGGTCAGCGCTTCCTGCAAGGATGCTCAGTGGAATGTCTTCACCCAAGGTCGAGGCTCGCTCCAAGAGTTGTTTGCCCTCCTCGTCGAGGGCGGCGATCTTTTCTGTGACGATCTCTTCGAGCGAGCGCGGGAGATAGCCTTCCTCCAACGGCTCGATCACCCACTCTTGACCAACCAACGTGACTTTCCGGTCCGTAACGAGCTTGCGGATGATCTCGCCCAGAAAGAGCGGGTTGCCCTGGCTGGTACGGGTAAGGTCGAGTTCGAAGCCGTCCGGCATCTGAAGGTTGGGGAAGACACCAGTCAGGTACTCGGCGACGTCGTCGGCGCCGAGGGGTTGCAGCTTTGCGCGGCGAACACTCAAATCTTTGTGGTTACCTGCAAAGAAGCGCTCGAGGGGGGGCGCTTCAATTTCGCCGCTCAATTTCAGCGCCTCGAGCGCCGAGCCGCACACAAATACGGTGAGCTCGTTGCGCTCGATGAGCACGTATAGCAGCAGAAGTGTAGCCTCGTCGGCAAATTGAAGATCGTCGATGATGAGGACGAGTGGACGGAATTCGACTACCCGCGGGAGGAAGCGCGCGAGCGCTGAGAAAATCCCCTGCCGTACCTGACTGCCCTCGTTCTCCTCGGGAGGCGTGGATTCGTCCCCGGAGAGCTGTGGGAGGATCCTGGACAAGTAGGCGACCTCTTGCTCGCTCATGCGCCCCAGAACCTCCGTACCCTTGTCCTCCCTTTGATTCAACAGAGAAACCAGGATTCGCGTCGCCAGGTAGTAGGGGCGATAGGCTTCCTGTTGGTCCGCAGCCACTTTAGTGACAAAGAAGGTTTCGTCGCCGGTGAGGTTGCGGCGCACGGTATCCAAGAGCGTCGTCTTCCCGATGCCCGGCGCTCCTTCGAAGACTAGGAGTTGACTGTGGCCGTCGCTCAGCCCTTCGAGCGCTTCGGCGACGATGCCCAGCTCGTCGCTTCGACCGGCGATGCCGGTCATTTGCAGGCGGTGAAGCGCCGTCTTCGAAAAGACTCTCTTGGGGTCGACCTCGCCGGCAGCGGCCGCCTGATCGCGCCCTGACTGCTTGGCGTGATACACCGCGGTGTCGGCCGCGTGAAACAGACCCCTACTGCTCTGCGCGTCTTCCGGCGCCGATGCAACGCCGATGCTCATGGTGATCGGCACCACGATACCGGCGTCGCGGATCCGGAAGGGACGGTCACGGGTCAGCTGCAGGAGGCGATCGGCCACCGCACGCGCATCGGCCTTACCGGTGTGGGGCAGCAACATCATGAACTCATCGCCGCCGAATCGGATGGGAAGCCCTTCCTCCCCCGCAACGTCCTTCAGAAGGGCTGCAATCCAGGTCAGCACCTGGTCGCCCGTGGCGTGGCCGTGGTTGTCGTTGACCTCTTTGAAACGATCCAGGTCGATCACGAGCACTGAAAGCGGGTAGTCCTCGTCCCCCTTCCAGCGGACCTTGTGCTCCAGGTAGCTCCTCAGAAAACGACGATTGTGAATGCCCGTGAGCTCGTCCTCGAAGACGAGGCGCGAGGGGTCCTTCCCGACATTTTGTAGGAAGTTGATTAGCTCTTGATACTGCACGGACCGGGACTCTCCTGGATACCTGTCCCCGCGAGTTCTCGCCCACCTGGAACAGATGGACTGGCAACCGCCGACCGTCCAGCCGGGGACAATTGACAGCCGGACGCAGGGCTCGTAACCTGCGAATTGACCGGTATTTAAGGACACATCATAGGGATGGCGTCTGCCCGGTCTCAGTGGTCGCCGTCACTTTTTCGCACGGCCGGCGAGGGCAGGAGAGCCCTGGAGCCGGCCGAGTGTTGCGGACGGGCCACTGGCTCAGGAGGTGCTTGATGGCGCAAGTTTCCCCAAATCAACCTGGCCACGGATCGTGGTGAAATCCCTTGTGGAGCGTCTCGAGCAGCTCGACAGCTGCTCGGTTTCGGACGCTCTAGATGCGCTCGCGCTTGTGGGAGTTGCTCCGGGCATCACACGGCTCAGCACCAAGCGGCATGTAGCAGGACGGGTTGTGACGGTAAGGCTGGAGCCGTCCCGCGAGGTATCCTCGAAGCATCACCTTGGGGTGCTGGCCATCGAGCAGGCGTCGCCAGGTGATGTGGTCGTGGTGGCCAACTCCGGTCGGGGTGATGCAGCTGCCTGGGGCGGGCTGCTCTCTCTTGCGGCCCAGGGTCGAGGCATTGCCGGAGCGGTCGTGGACGGAATGTGCCGCGATCTTGACGAAGCTGACGCGATGAGCTTTCCCGTCTTTGCCAGGGGTGGGGTGCCGGTGACGGCAAGAGGGAGATACTCCGAGGTGTCCACAAACGAGCCAGTGGCGATTGCCGGAATCGAGGTCCATCCAGGAGACCTGGTCGTCGCTGACGGAAGTGGCGTCGCCTTCATTCGGATCACCCAGGCCGAGACGGTGCTTGCGGCCTCCGAGGAGATCGCCGCCCGGGAGAGGGGGATGGCAGAGTCGATTCGCAATGGCAAATCGCTCCCAGAGGTGTTGGACGCGAGATACGAACGCATGCTGAAAGGCTGGAGCAACCCCTAGAGCCGCCTCGGCCAACTGGCGGCCGGCCCGGCTCGGCACGAGATACCGTTGTCGCAAGCTGTTATGAAGACTGGACTTGTGGGACTCCACAGACTCCCCAAGGCCCTTTAGGGACAAGCCCTCGACTGGGCGGTAGTTCATTTGACCACCTCCGCTGAATTCGCGGTGGGCCATCCGGATGGTACCAAAGTTGCCGCTTCGGGCATTGTGACGACTGCTGGAGCGGGGAAGGCAATCAGGTTCTCCAGGTCATGATCTCGCCGCGCTGTGAGGCGTGATGCAGTTCACGGCGGACGGTCGGCCGCATCACGATCTTTGCAGAACGGCGTGACGATGAGCCGGCGGATGGCGCAGCCGGACCGACGTGGTTGGAAGGAGGTCTTTCCAGTGGCTAAGGGTTCCGCGACGAGTCGCGAACGACAGAGATATGGCTCCGGCAAGGAGCAGCGTCAATCTACGCAGCGTGCTTCCGGTTCTTCCGGTTCTCCCTTCGAGCTGATTGTTGCTGACGGCAAGGTGAGGGCAACGGAGTACCAGGAGGCGGTTCAAAGGTGGCAGGAGGCCATGCCACATTGCCTCGCTGCCTACTGGAGTAGGATGCATGACCTCGGGCTGGCCACCGCCCCACTGCATGAAGACCTCGAGGCGGCCTACCCGGATCCCGAGGCCCGCGCCCTCGAGCTCTTCAGATGGTTTGGCGCCGGCAAGGGGTCTTGGAATGAGTTCCCAGCGTACGAGGGTGTGGCCGAGAGTCTTCTCCTCGAGTACTCGACAGACGTGCTGCTCGCTGCTCTCACTGACCATCGCTCCCTCACTGCGGGACACCTCGAGGGTGCGGCCCGGTACTTTGCCGGGTGGGCGTTCAGGCAGCAGAAGAGACGGGACATAGAAAAGCTATCGCCGGACTTGAAGCGACAACTGCTGCAACACACGTTGCAGTATTCGAATCCGGAAAACCGGATGGATGCTGAGCGGGCATTTGCAGACTGAGGCCGGGATAGCCGCTGAGGGCGAGGACTGTTACTGCGATTTGAGGCGGACGAATCCCGGGGTGCTGGAGAAACAGGGGGTCCCACTGGGATACTGCGGTATCTGCTCCTGTGGGGCGCCCGGCCACGTCAGACACTATCCCGGGCCCGTGCCTGTTTCCGGCGCGTGGTGCGATGACTGCTACAGTCGTCTCCCCGCAACCCCCCTCGTAACAAAGCTGTTCTACCTGTTCCTGAGCCTGATCGCCGGGGGTCTACTGCTGGTGTGGCTCCTGTAGACAGCGCCTTCGTATTGGGAGAGTGGTTCAGGGCATCCGCGGCGGCACAGCGGCGCACCCTGAAACAAAACGCGTCGATTTTGATGATGTGTGATCTGGCCCGCAGCGCGTCCGTCGGTCTATGCCGCACATTCATTATACCTCCAGCAGGACGACAGATGGATCTGGACACGGTGCAGGGAAAGCGGCTCGCACGAATCTTGGTGCTCGTGGGTAACGCAGTTGTTATCGGGGCCATTTACCAGTTGATTCGCGGCTCGCCCCTCTCCATCGTACTCGTCGTGCTCCTCTCCGGCCTCGCCGTCGCCCTTGTGGGTGTCATGGCAACGGTGGACACCTAACCGGCGTTCTCGATTTACGACCGGGCCCGGAAGATCGGCCCAATACGGCGGGCGTGTTAGCGATCAGGACCACAGTCCTGGTCGCTTTTTCGTTCGGCAAGCCATCTTACTCAGGCCCTGACGATTTCCTCCAGCCGCCGGAGGTATTGTGCAGCGCCGGTTGTACCTTCTACTGGTGCCCAGGGGGCAAAATCTTTGGCGCTCCTCTCATCGTAGGGCCCTGCTTTGACCTCAAAAACAACTGTGTCCTCTTCCAGGGCAAAGAAGGTGTGGAAGACCTCGGGACGCGTGTCGATGCCAATGTTTCCGGAAGCACACGACACGACCGAGTACTGCTCTATCGCACCCACATCGTTGAATAGTATGTGCCCGATGCTTCCCCTGAGAAGCATAATGGTCTCAGCTCTTGGCGGCCGCGCGTGCCGGTGAGGCTGCACATAGCTCCCCGGCTGCAGTGCGTTGAGCATGCGCTGCAGCGGGTCTTCGTGAGTTTCGTGCAGCGGAAGTATCACTCTACCGCGGGGACTGCGGCGGGAAATCACAATCGCTGTCTCTAGCAGGGCGTCGTCTATGAGCGCGGTGGCGCCGCTCGGTGCGTTCAATGCCCGGGGAAATGAACCTGACCCACTCACGCCCTCCATTGAGTGCTCCTAGGTGGAAGTGTGGCGCCGGTAGCCCGAATGGCCGTATTGCATACCCGGTGGCCAATCGCCGAGAAGTGGATAGCCGGACATGGCCACCCCCGTCAAGGGCGAAGTGACCGAGGTCCGGGTCTTGAGCGTATATTTGAAGGATGTGACGACCCCGTTGGCGGGACGTCGATATCCACTTCGCACGAGAAAAGTGACAGGCACATGCCGCTTCGCCATAGAGTGGTCATTGAGATCATCGTCCTCACACTCTGGAATTCCCCCGCGCAGCCGCAAGAAGTCAGCGAAATGTCCGCGTCCTACCGTCTCTACCGTTCGGCCCAAGAGGTGGTGCAGCGCGCGGTGAACGCAATGGGCGGCGATGCAATGCTGGGGCGCCTCGAGAACCTCCGCTGGGAAGGCCGCGGCACAGAGGATCACGGCGTGATCGAACAGGGACGGGCGCCAGGCACCCCAATGCCCGAGCCCATCCACGAGTCCGTTGCCGTGGACTATGCGGGCGATCGTGTTGCGTATGAAAGCCGGTCGCGGCGCGCGGACGGAAGTGTTCGCTGGAGACGCTACGTATATCAGGAGGGCAATCAATTGCTCTCCGTGGATCTCACCGAGCGACGCGCGTCTCTCCGAGCTGACCCGTCATTCGCGGAGGAGCGGGAGAGGCGAACCAGGATGGCGCCCCACATGCTGCTCGAGGACGTGTTGGCGAATGCGCAGAGCCTCAGGTGGCTGGGCATTAGAGAAGCGGCAAGCGGCGCACGCACATTGGTGTCGTGCACACTGGAGTCCGGTGAAACGCTGACCCTGGTGTTCGACAATGCAACTGGCTTGCTGGCCGGTATGGAGTACCTGCTGGACCAGCCGTTGATGGGGGATGCGACGGTTGCATGGGAATTCATGGAGTATCGGAGTGTAGGCTTGGGCCTGTTCCCCTCAGGGTATCGTGTCACGATAAACGGCCGGATCTTCAGGGAGATCAACTACGAACGCGTAGAGTCGGACGTGACTGAACCTTCCCCGCTTTTTACTCTACCAGAAGGCATCGGTGCCCCTTCGCTTCCACGTCGACCGGTCCGGTCAGAGGAGAGCCCTCCGGCACCGACGTGGCCGCGGGTCACGGAGGTAACGGCCGGCGTGTTCTACGTGGAGAACATCAGGCCGGGTTTCAACGTGATGTTTGTCGAGTTCGCAGATTTCCTGATGGCGTTCGACGCCCCTGCCGGGTACGCCTTGTTGGACGAGATTCCAGCGAGCGACGTCGCTCTGGGAAGTACGAGCAGCTCGGTCTCCGAGACGTTCATCACCTTGATGAAGCAGACGGTGCCGGGAAAACCCATCCGGTATGTCGTATTGAGTCACTTTCACAGCGACCACGCCGGTGGATTACGTCCGTTCATCGCCGAGGGAGCTACCATTCTGACCACCGGGGGGAACCGGGAGTTCTTCGAGCAGGTCGCTGGGATGCCCTTTACCATTGTGCCCGATCGCTTGTCAGGAGAACCAACAGAGCCACGGATCGACACCGTCACGGGGCGGCGGGAGATCACCGACGGTCACCGGATTGTCGATCTCGTAGAGGTGACTCCGAATCCACACACGGACGAGATGCTCATCATGTACCTGCCGGACGAGCGAATTCTCTTCACGGGAGATCTCTTCTACCCCATTCCGTTGCAGGTTTTCCCTCCGAGGAACCGCGTTCCTATTATGCAGTTCTTCGTACAGTGGCTGGGAGAGCGGCAGCTCGCGCCGGCGGCCATCTACGGCAGCCACGGTGTGGGTGCCGGCACCAGCGAGCATCTCGAACGTATACGGTCACTGCGGGAACGCAGGTAATGCGATGTTGCGACCGCTTGGTGACAATCCTTCCCCGGACAGGAGTCCGCACATGATCACCCGCCGAGTGTTCCTGTCGCAAACCGCGTCAACGACGCTGCTAGCGAGCTTAGGAAGCCTCGGCTGTCGCCCTAGTGAGATGCGGCAAACGGGCGTTGGATCTCGGATTGCCCTCGCGGAGCCCGGCCCGATGTTGCCCCCTGTACCGGCCGTCCTCCTAACAGTGAATGGCGAACCTGGTGGACCGGATGAGATCTCAGTTGTGTGGACGTTCGTCGTGAACGGGAACCCGCCGCAGGTGGGTATCAGCGCGGGAGACGAACACGTTGCTCGGCAGCTGGTGGAGTTGCACGGAGAGTTCGTGCTCAACGTGCCGACTGCAGATATGGTGGACGCCTTCGACATGGTTGATATGAACTCGGGTCGATTTGCCGACAAGTTTGCGCTCACCGACTTGACGCGCGGGAACGCGACGGCCGTGCGCGCTCCCACTGTTGAGGAATCCCCCATCCACGTCGAGTGCCGCGTGTTTGATTCACTAGAAGTTCCGCCCGAGCGCAAGATCTTCCTGGCGGATGTCGTGGCGACGACGGTGCACGAGGGCGCCTGTGATGATGCTGGCCGCTTGATCGTGTCCAACGTGCCGTTCTTCGGGATGACGGCCGGCAGCGGGGAGCACTACACGATGGGACGGCCCATCGGGCACATCGGAATGAGCGTAGGCAGGAACGACATCAAGTATTAGGGATGTCGTTGAGAGGACGTGCGCCCTCTCAACGTGCAGACGGCGTCATGCTCGCAGCGCCTCTACGGGATCGAGCTGCGCTGCGCGCCGTGCCGGCACGTACGTGGCAAGGAGCCCCACACTAAACAGCAGCGCTACCACGACAACCAGAACGGCCGGTTGAGCGTTTCCCAGGTCCGCAATCAGATGGACTAGCACGCGATTGAGTCCGAGCGCGGCAGCCAACCCTAAGATCGATCCGATCACAATCAGCTTAGCGGCATCCTTCACCACCATGCGTAGAACCTTGCCCCGGTCGGCGCCCAGGGCTATGCGCATGCCGATCTCCCGGGTCTGCTCGCTCAC